>WTHW01000208.1:0-13893 GCA_011526395.1 Alphaproteobacteria bacterium | reverse complement strand
TGCACTGTATCATCTGCAAAAGTAATGGCAATTTTTGCACCATCAGCAAGACCGTCTCTTTTCTTAACCGCTTGGCCTTTATCATCTCTGACAAGAGCAAAGCCGCGCTCTAGCACACGTGCATAGCTGTTAGCCTCTAGCAGGCGGTGTGATTGATCAAACAAGGCCTGATTGCGTTCAATGACAGCTTTGGTAAGTGCTGGCATCTGATTGGCGGCCTTGTCAAATCGGCGTGTCATATTGGCAAGTTGGATATGAGGCGGGGTTAGGCGCGCTGATAGCTGGTTTAATGATTGGGTCGCATCATAAAGACGCCTATCTGCTTGCCTGATGAGTTTTGTATGGGCGAAATCAAGCTTCTGGCTTTGTGCATTTACAAATTCAGTTGGATGAGACAGACCACGCACAGCGCCATTTAGGAAATTTGCCCCATCAGATAGCCGTCTTTGCATGGCCGCTTTTTGGCGCATATCCCAATCTGCAAGACGTGTGATGATTTCAGATTTCACAGGTGTTGCCATCTCAGCGGCGGCAGTTGGTGTTGGGGCGCGCCTGTCAGCTACAAAATCAAGGATGGTTGTATCAGTTTCATGCCCGATAGATGAGATGATAGGGATGTCACTGGCAAAGGCAGCTCTTGCCACCTCTTCTTCGTTAAATGACATCAAGTCTTCTAGTGAGCCGCCACCTCGTGCTATGATGAGTAAATCAGGGCGCGCTATGCCATTATCGCCTGTTATCTTGTTAAAGCCAGAGATAGCCTCGCACACCTGTTCAGCAGAGCCTTTGCCTTGCACCAAAACAGGCCAGACAAGAACATGAACACCAAACCTGTCTGACAGGCGATGCAAAATATCTTGTATGACAGCACCTGTGGGGCTTGTAACAATGCCAATGACACGTGGAAAGGCGGGAAGTTGTTTTTTATGCGCGCTATCAAATAGCCCTTCGGCCTCAAGGCGTTTTTTGCGCTCTTCAAGTTGTTTGAGCAACGCACCTTCGCCAGCGATTTCAAGAGAGCGGACAACAAGCTGGTATTTTGATTGGCCTGAAAAGCTGGTTAATTTGCCAGTTGCGATAACTTCAAGCCCTTCTTCGGGGCGCACATCAAGGCTAGAGGCAACGCCGCGCCACACAACAGCGCCCAAATTATGGCTATCATCTTTGAGATTGAAATAGACATGCCCAGAGGCAGGAAAGCTAGGGCGCGAAATCTCGCCCTTCACGCGCACATAATCATAGGCTGTCTCAAGCGTCTGTTTAATAGAGGCTGACAGCTCGCTTACTGTTATAAATGGCGCATTGTGATTATCTGACACGCTTTGTCCGCTAACTTGTCTTTTAGGGTATAAAGTTGTAATTAAGTCCCATTTATTACATATCAGCTTTGCTTTTTGTATCTTTTTTATCGGTGATTCATAAAGGTTTTTTCATGAAACTTCTTGTTATTGGCGGCGGCGGCCGTGAGCATGCGATTTGTCAGGCACTTGCTCGATCTGCGAAATGCTCTGAGCTTCATATTGCTCCTGGCAATCCTGGCATTTCTGCGTTTGGCACCTGCCACAAAATAGGCGCTGAGGATATTGACGGACTTTTTGATTTGGCTGTCAGCTTGCAAGTTGATTTGGTTGTGATTGGACCAGAGGCACCTTTGGTTGCTGGACTTGCAGACAGGCTAGAAGATGCTGGCATCGCCGCATTTGGCCCCTCAGCTGGTGCGGCGCAATTAGAGGGCTCAAAAGATTTTGCACGCCAAGTTTGCGAGAAGATGAATGTACCGCAACCCCATTTTAAAGCCTTCACAAATGCAGAAGATGCTCTTAGCTATGCCAA
This sequence comes from Alphaproteobacteria bacterium, assembly GCA_011526395.1. Taxonomy (GTDB): domain Bacteria; phylum Pseudomonadota; class Alphaproteobacteria; order Puniceispirillales; family Puniceispirillaceae; genus UBA685. The sequence continues at coordinate 12,060 of WTHW01000208.1, read as the reverse complement.
AACATTGGATGGTTATTGTGTGATTAAGGCAGATGGCCTTGCCGCAGGTAAAGGTGTTGTGGTGAGTGACAGCATGGATGAGGCTGGTCATGCCATTATCCAAATGCTGGGCGGACAATTTGGTCAAGCATCAGCTTCAATCTTGATTGAAGAGCGCATTACAGGCCCTGAAGTATCTGCCTTTGCATTTATTGATGGCACGAATGCTGTTTGGCTTGCTTCTGCGCAAGATCACAAACGTGCGTTTGATGGTGATAAAGGCCCTAATACAGGCGGTATGGGTGCTATCTCGCCCTCACCACTTGTTGATGATGCGCTCCGCCATAAAATTATGGATGATATCATAAAGCCCGTTGCGGTTGCGATGGCAGAGGCTGGCACACCTTATCGCGGGGTTTTGTATGCTGGGCTAATGCTGACAGAGGATGGACCAAAGGTGATTGAATTTAATTGCCGCTTTGGCGATCCTGAAGCTGAGGTGATTTTACCGCGCATGGAAAGCGACCTGCTTGATATGATCACTGATTTGCGTGAGGGAAAGCTATACCGTCCAACCATGTCAGATGATGTTGGGGTCACTGTGATTATGGCAACAAACGGCTATCCTGGTTCTTATGAAAAAGGAAGCATCATTAAGGGGCTGGATGAGGCCGCAAGTGATGATGCTGTGACGATATTCCATGCAGGAACAGCGCTTGATTCCATCGGTCAGCTGACAGCCTCTGGCGGGCGCGTGCTTGCCATTACAGCTCTTGCTGAGACAACAGATAAGGCGCGCAGTAAAGCCTATGATGCGATATCAAAAATCTCATGGGAAGATGGATTTTATCGCACCGATATTGCAAAATAGCTCTTAACAGCTAGCCACGTTTGCTGGCAAAAAAGGCCTTTAGTAATTCAGCAGACGGGCGTGCTGATAAGCCGCCATAAATCTCGGGCTTATGGTGGATTGTGGGCTGGTGAAATAGATGAGGCCCATTATCAACCGCGCCGCCTTTGGGGTCTTCTGCCCCATAATATAACCTGCCGATACGGGCATGTGCGATGGCACCTGCGCACATAGCACATGGCTCCAACGTGACCCATAAATCACAATCTTTTAGCGATTTTTCGCCAAGATGTGCTTGTGCTTTTTTAATAGCTAGCATTTCAGCATGGGCTGATGTGTCGTGCGTTGCCTCGCATAAATTATATGCCTCTGCAATGATCTTCGCAGATGGGCGATGATAGATAAGCGCGCCAACTGGCACTTCTCCTATCTCTTGTGCTTGTTTGGCAAGGGTAAGCGCGCGTGCCATCAAATCTTGGTCAATTGGTTGTTTTGTCATGGGGGGACTTTACCGCTTTCAGATGGAATTTGCAAAACAAGCGCAAACAGGTCATAAAGGCGCCATGACTAGTCAAGATAAGACCACACAAAGCCAAAAAGACAGTGACACATCTGGTGAGCGTATTGCAAAACGCATTGCGCGCGCTGGTATATGTTCACGCCGTGAAGCAGAACAACGCATCCAGGAAGGCCGCGTTAGCGTAAATGGCGAGGTGATTTCATCACCTGCCCTGAATGTTACTGCGCAAGATAAGATTATGATTGATGGCAAAAGATTGCCGCAAGCTGATATCTCGCGCCTGTGGCGTTATCATAAGCCGCGTGGCTTGATCGTAAGCGCCAAAGATGAAAAAGGGCGCGAGACTATCTTTGATAAATTGCCTGAGACATTGCCGCGCGTTATCTCTGTTGGTCGCCTTGATTATGATTCAGAAGGCTTATTACTGCTGACGAATGATGGCGCTTTGGCACGCCATTTGGAGCTGCCATCAACAGGCTGGTCGCGCCGTTACAAGGTGCGTGTGCAAGGGCGCGTGAATGAAGAGACGCTAGAGTCTTTGAAAAATGGCATCACCATTGATGGTGTGCGTTATGGTGAAATTGAAGCCAGCCTTGAGACGCAGATGACATCAAATGCATGGGTGCAGATCTCAATCAAAGAAGGCAAAAACCGTGAAGTGCGCCGTATCATGGAGCATCTTGGACATCCTGTTAGCCGGCTTATCAGATTATCATATGGCCCCTTCCAACTTGGGCGATTAGAAAAAGGTCAAGTTGAAGAAGTCAAACAAGCTGTATTGATTGAACAGCTCGGCGGCGCAGAGAGCAAATCTGCAAAAGCAGGCATTGATAGCCCGCCACCGCGCCATGCGAAAAAGCCACAACGCAAAAGCGGCGCGTCGAAATCTGCGGCAAAAAACCAGCGCAAGCCTGTGTTGAAATTGGCAAAAAGCGGCGCTGGCAAAGGCAAAAAAGCACCTGTTGGTCGCGGTAAGCCACGCACAAAGCCATCACGCAAGGGATAAGATATGCAAATTATCTCTGGTGAAAGACGTGGCGCCAAGCTGATAGCATTTGATGGTCAAAGCGTGCGACCAACAGCGCAACGCACAAGAGAAGGCTTATTTAATATCCTTCTAGGTGGCCGGTTTTTATCAAAGCTAGATGATTTGGTGGTGCTTGATTTATTTGCTGGGTCAGGCGCATTGGGATTAGAGGCAATCTCGCGCGGGGCAAGGCAAGCCTATTTCGTTGAGCAATCATTTGATGCTGTCGGCGTGATTAAGAAGAATGTGCAAAAACTGCGGTTTGATGATAGCTGTCGTATCATTCAAGGTGATTGTTTGAAAATATCAAATTGGCTTTATGAAAAAGCAGATGTGGTATTTTGTGACCCGCCTTATGATAAGGGGCTTGCACTTGCTGGGCTTGAGGCGATGAAGCGCGTTGGGGCGTTATCTGATGATGCGCTGATTATCATTGAAACAAGAAAATCTGAAACGCTTGATATACCTGAGGCAATTGAGGTTCTTGATACAAGACGATATGGGATGGCGGCACTGACCTTTTGCCGTTATCGCTAGCGCCTGCCAAATAACTTTTCAATATCTTGTAAGGATAATGAGACATAGGTTGGGCGGCCATGATTGCATTGCCCAGAGCGCGGGGTGATTTCCATCTCGCGCAATAAAGCATTCATTTCAGCACCATTAAGCTGGCGACCTGCGCGCACTGAGCCATGACAGGACATGGTCGCTATGACATGTTCAATCTTTTGATCAAAGCTGGTCATTGTGCCTATTTCAGTAAGCTCTTCTGCCAAATCAAGAATGAGTTTTTTGGCATCTACCTCACCCAATATGGCTGGGGTTTGGCGTATGATGATACTGCCTTCGCCAAACGCCTCAACCTCAAGGCCTGCTTTTAGCAGCAAGTCTGTTTGTGATAGTAACGCTGATATCTGATGGTCTGGCAAATCGACCACTTCAGGTAATAATAGGATTTGAGATGGCAAAGCGCCCTCTTCCATTGCTGCTTTCATACGCTCCATAACAAGGCGTTCATGTGCGGCATGCTGGTCAATGATGACTATCCCGTCAGCTGTCTCACTCACAAGATAGGTATTGTGGAGCTGTGCTTTGGCAGCACCAAGAGGGGTGTTGTGAAGTGCGGTGACTGTGTCTTCATCTGCCTGTTCCATGCGTGCTTGCGGTTGTGATTCAGCGATAGAAGGTGCAATGGTTTGGGCTGCTTGTGCGGCGCGCTCAGATGCGGCGGCGCTCAGAGGTGCTTGCCAGTTTGCATGTGCTTCATCCATGCGTGGCGGTGCCTGATAGCTTGGATAAGACGGCCTGCTTTTTGCCGCTGGTGCGCTTGGGAAGGAATTGGCCTGAAAATAACGTAAGCTATCCCCGCCAGATTCAGCTGGGTTATTGAGCTGTGCATCACGAAGATGAGACATCACAGAGCCAACAATCAGAGATCGGATACCAGATTGGTCTTGGAAGCGTACCTCTGCCTTTGCAGGATGGACATTTACATCAACGTCCGCACTGGGAACTGTGATAAATAAGACAGCCATTGGATGGCGGCCGCGCGGCAATGTATCACCATAGCCAGCGCGCAATGCGCCAAGCAGAAATTTATCACGCACAGGCCTGTTATTCACAAAGAAATACATATGTGCTGTGGTTGGTTTATTAGCTGTTGGCATGCCAATCAGCCCTGTCATAACAGCCTCATCACGCATGGCATCGAGCGGGATCGCCTGTTCAGAGAAACTGCGTCCGACCACATCGCCAAGACGCAAAATACGCCCCTGTTCATCATCACTGCGCGGCACATAATGAAGTAATTTACGAAGGCCATCATGTGCTTCAAAGGCAATCATGGGCCATGCCATCGCAAGCCTTTTTATCACATCAACACAGTTGCCAGCCTCTGTTCGGGTGGTTTTCATGAATTTCAATCGCGCTGGCACATTGGCAAATAAATCACGCACAATCACTTGTGTGCCATATGCCATGGCATGCGGCTCAACAGCGGATAAGGTGCCATGCAAAACACGCAACGCCCAGCCATGTGCCTCAGATGAGGTGCGTGAGCGCAACGTCAAATCAGAGACAGAGCCGATAGATGGCAAGGCCTCGCCGCGAAACCCAAATGAGTTGATATCAAATAAATCAGCATTTGGTAATTTGGAGGTGGCGTGGCGCTGGATAGCAAGAGACAAGTCATCTTGGGTCATGCCGCAGCCATCGTCCGTGACGACGATCTCTTTCAAGCCGCCTTCTTTGAGGTGGATGGTGATATGGCGTGCGCCTGAATCAATCGCGTTTTCAACAAGTTCTTTCAGAGCGGCCGCTGGCCGCTCGATGACCTCGCCTGCGGCAATCTGATCAACAAGTTGAGAGGGAAGTAGCCTGATGTCAGCCATGTGAACTCCCCTAAATAACGGTTTGTTTAATCAAGCAAGATTATCGTGCCGTCAACGCCATCAACAGCCTTTGTTGCGCCTTGTGTTGGCAATTTTCCATCAAGACGGTTTTTACGAAGACGCACATCTTCTTCCATCTGGTCTAGAACAGGGCCTACATTTGGCAAGCCGCCAAATACGATTTGGAATGGCAAGCGGCGTTCAAATAAGATGCCTGCTGTTTCTTCGTCAACAAGATTTCTGATATCTGCTGGCACGGAGTCAAAGGCAAAGAGATCATCATAGCCATCAATTGTGTCACGACGCACCTCAAGCAACCGTGAGGTCTGGCTTGTGGCAGAAATCGTGGCAGTTGTGACCACAGTCTCTTGCGCAACAGAATTTGCGGTTGGACGTGATGAGAAACCAGGTGGCAGTGATAAAGGTGGGCGCACAACAACTTCAAATTCATCAGGTGTTGATTTTTCCGTACCAATCGCCTGTTTGAAATCAGAACAGCCACCAAGAGCCAATAAAGCTAGTCCTGCGCCTGCCATGAGTGGCAGCTTTGCATTATATGCTTTCATCATTTAGCTTTCACCTTTTTCTTTGTTCCTTTTTGCGTCTATGAATAGCGAGGCTATCCATAAGCACACACCGATAAAAATCGCTGAATCTGCGACATTAAACGCTGGATAATGCCATGTGCCAAGATGAAAATCGACAAAATCCACAACGCGGCCGTAAATTTGCCTGTCTATAGCATTGCCAATCGCACCACCAGCGATAAAACTTGCCCCTATCTTCTGCCATTTCAGTAAATCGGGCAACTGAAAAAACAGCCATAATGAGACAATGACAGCCAGCACAGATATGCCATGCTGGGTCCATACACCGCCACTGGCAAGAAAGCCAAAACTGATGCCCTCATTCCACACAGGTGCGAAATTCAAAAAGGGCAAAATAGCTATGATACGTGGCGGGTCAAAAATCGCATCCAACATAACACGTTTGGTTGCAATATCAGCCACGAGGATGAGCGCAAAGCAGATAAGAAATAATCTGATATCCTGTTTTGCTGGCATCCGTATCATGGGGCTAGGCACCCTTAGCTGTGATGTTTTTGAACAACATCATCACAGCGCCCACAAATTGGCTTATCCTCGCTCACCTCATCAAGGACTTTCCAGCAACGTTGGCATTTGCCGCCATTTGCCTGTCCTACAATCACGCCCACCTCTGGCAAATCATCTGTTGTGAAAGCGCCAGCTGGGACATCACCTACCTGCATCTCTGCTGATGAGGTGATGAACAAACCTGCGAGATCTTGTCCGCTGAGCAAATCTGCCATTTGCTGTGGCATTGCAAGAGAGATAACAGCTTGTAATGAGCCGCCAACTTTGCCGTCATTACGCGCTTGTTCAATCGCAGATGTTACTGATGATCTGATTTTGCGAATGGTTGCCCATTTTGTGCCCAGCGCCTCATCTGCCCATGATGCTTCGAGTGGCATATAGGTTTTCATATGGATAGAGGTGCCACCATTACCTGCATAGGCCTGCCATGCCTCTTCGGCAGTGAAGCATAAGATTGGTGCAATCCATGCCACAAGAGATTCAAAACAGCGTGCCATCACCTGTCTTGTCGCTTTGCGCTCAGATGAGTGTGGGTCATCACAATAAAGTCTGTCTTTGCGCACATCAAAATAGAAGGCTGACAAATCTGAATTACAGAAATCATGCAATGTGGTGAAGACACCATGGAAATCATAAGATGATGATTTCTCGCGCACGATGGCATCAATCTCTGTTAAGCGATGCAAAACCCAACGCTCAAGCTCTGGCATATCTGAGACAGCGACCTGTTCATCAGCGCCAAGCCCATCAACTGCACCTAGCAAATAGCGAAGCGTGTTACGAATACGGCGATAATGATCTGTCTGGCGCTTGATGATTTCTTGGCCAATGCGCAAATCATCATAATAATCAGATGAGACCACCCATAAGCGCAAAATATCAGCGCCATTTTGTTGGATGATTTTTTGCGGCACAACCACATTGCCCAATGATTTGGACATTTTACGTCCCTGCTCATCAAGCACAAACCCATGTGTTAACACACCTTTATAAGGCGCTCTGCCTCTGGTGCCACATGATTCAAGCAATGATGAATGGAACCAGCCGCGATGCTGGTCAGAGCCTTCAAGATAAAGATCTGCTGGTGATTGCAAATCGTCACGCGCTTCCAAAACAAAGGCATGTGTTGAGCCTGAATCAAACCACACATCAGCGATATCTTTGACCTGCTCATACTCATCTGCGTTATAATCATTGCCAAGAAAACGCTGTGGGTCTGCGGTAAACCAGATATCACAACCTTCATCAGCAAATGATTTTACAATGCGTTCAACCACAGCCTCATCACGCAATGGCTCGCCTGTTGCCTTATTCACAAAAACAGGAATTGGCACACCCCATGCACGCTGGCGCGATAGGCACCAATCAGGACGATTGGCAATCATAGATGAGAGGCGCGTCTTGCCAGCTGGTGGATAGAAGGCTGTTTTTTCAATCTCTGACATCGCAATATCGCGCAAATTATTCTCTGACATAGAGATGAACCATTGCGCTGTGTTGCGGTAAATCACAGGGGCTTTTGAGCGCCATGAATGCGGATAGGAATGCACAAGCTGGCCGATAGCAATCAAGCCGCCGCGCTCTGCCATCATCTCGGCTATTTTTTGATTATCACGCAAGACATGCATACCAGCAAATAGCGGCAAATGATCCATCAGTGCGCCATTTTCAGCTACTGTGTCTGGCACAGGCACACCATGTTTGATATGCGCCAAATCATAATCTTCTGGGCCGTGACCTGGTGCGATATGCACAAAGCCAGTTCCTTGATCTGTTGTTACATAATCACCTGCAAAGGCTGGCACCTCATGATCATAGCCATGATCAGCAAGAGGATGTGCCGCAACAAGACCCTCTAGCTCATGGCCTTTGAAATGATGGTCTTCTGCAATATCTGTGATTTTGGCTGCTTTTAGGGTATCAGCCAGCAAATCAGAGGCGACGATCAAACGCTCACCCACCTTGGCAAGAGAGCCGTCTTCGACTGACTTGACTGTAAAGCAGACATAATCAATATCATTGCCATAGGCAAGTGCGCGGTTACCCGGCATTGTCCAAGGCGTTGTTGTCCAAATGACGATACGTGCGCCCTTAATGGCCTCAAGGCTTGTTTGCTTAACTTCAAAGCAGGCATAGATAGTCGTCGATTTATGGTCAGCATATTCAACTTCTGCTTCTGCCAGCGCTGTCTTTTCAACAGGTGACCACATCACAGGTTTTGCACCGCGATACAGACCGCCATTCAGCAAAAACTTGCCAATCTCTTTTGCAATCAGAGATTCAGATTCATAACGCATTGTCTTGTAAGGTGTCTCAAAATCACCAAGAACGCCAAGTCGCTGGAACTCTTCAGCTTGAACATCTAGCCAGTGAGCGGCAAAATTGCGGCACTCTTCGCGGAATTCAGTGATATCCACCTCATCCTTATCAAGACCTTTTTTGCGGTATTGTTCTTCGATTTTCCATTCAATAGGCAGGCCATGACAATCCCAACCAGGCACATAATTGGCATCTTTACCAAGCATGGATTGTGATCTGTTAATCACATCTTTCAAAATCTTGTTAAGCGCGTGGCCGATATGAAGCTGACCATTGGCGTAAGGTGGGCCATCATGAAGGACGAATTTCTCTGCGCCTTTGCGGTCTTTGCGCAAGGCATTATAGAGATCAATATCCTGCCAATATTGCATAATTTCAGGTTCTTTTTTAGGCAGACCGCCACGCATTGGAAAATCGGTCTGTGGCAAGAAAACAGTCTGTTTATAATCTGCTGTTGATTTATCACTCATCTTTCAAACCTTGCACTTTGGCATTCGCTGTTTTTGCTAGCATGTCTGATGCTGTTTTGACATCATTTTGAATTTGATTGGTTAGAGCCTCTAGCCCTTGGAATTTCATCTCTGCTCTTACATAGCCTTGTAGCGCGATTTCCAATCTTTTACCATAGATATCATCGGCAAAATCAAATAGATGCGCTTCTGCTAAAACCCCTCTATCATTGACGGTCGGGCGAATACCGATATTCGCAACGCCTTGGTAAATGGCAGGGTCATTTTCCACCTTTGCATGGATGGCATAGACACCAAAAGCTGGCTGTAATTGTGCATCAAATGGGATGTTGGCTGTGTGAAATCCAATTGTGCGGCCACGTTGGTCTCCTTTTGCAACAGTGCCAGAAATCACATGTGGGCGCCCAAGCATCTGTTTTGCAAGCTCAACCTGACCTGATTGCAGGGCGGCTCTGATACGGCTTGAGGAGATGACCATGTGATGTTCATCTATCGCCAATTCGACGCCTGTGACATCCATACCAAATCCAGAGCCAAGCTCTTGCAATGTTTTGATATCCCCAGCACGCGCTTTGCCAAAGGCAAAATCAGAACCAGCGAATAGATGCACGATATGTAATGGGCGCAAAACCTCGTTCACAAACTCATCAGGGCTGGCGCCACGCAATGCACCATCAAAGGCAATATTGACGATCACATCACCACCAGCCTCTGATAAGGCGGCCTGTTTTTGCACCTCATCCATCAGCAAGAAGGGTGGGTCTTGCGGCCTGAAAAAAGCTCTTGGATGAGGGGTGAAGGTTAAGATAGCGAGTGGCAATGACAGCTTGTCTGCCAAGGCTTTGGCCGTGTTGATCAAATGCTGATGACCAAGATGGACGCCATCAAAATTGCCGATGACCCCAACCATTGGTGAAGCCTCAGCCATTGTCGCGCCGCGTTGCCATGTAATTACTTTTGCCATCTTGCCATCACATATAAAAAACATCTGATAATTCGTGAGCGCAATTATAGCCTAGATAGAGGCAAAATTTCAATCTATCTAAGACACTATTGGCATAAGATAGCTGTGCTGGCATACTATGGGCTGATTATCAGTTAGGAGAATGGCGATATGGAACCAAGCGCCCTTTCGATACTTGTTGAAAATTACATCGCCTCGCCAGAATTTATGAGCGGTATGATTGATAGCGCGCTGTCGCTGACAGGCGGCGTGGCGACACTGATCATCGGGTTATTTATCGCTGGGCGCATGGGCCGCTTTATCCGCACAGCCTTAACACGCATCTCGCGCATTGATAAAACATTAGTGCCAGTGGCAGCGTCTGTTGTGCGCTATGCCATTATCATTGTCACCATCGTGGTCATGTTGGGGCAATTTGGTGTTCAGACAACATCCATCATCGCTGTTTTAGGTGCAGCTGGCATCGCGATTGGCCTTGCGCTTCAGGGGACATTATCAAATGTGGCGGCTGGCGTTATGTTGTTGATTTTGCGCCCTTTTGAGGCAGGCCATTGGATTGAAACAAACGGCATTTCAGGCACTGTCAAAGAAATCGGATTATTCACCACAAAAATTGATACATTTGATAATGTTTTTATTTCCGTGCCAAATTCAACCATTTGGTCATCAACCATCATCAATCATGCCAAGCATCAAAAAAGGCGGATGGATTTGAATATCGGCATTGGCTATGACAGTGATTTTGATGTGGTTGAAAAAGCCATGTTAAGCATCATGGATGATAAGCGTATTTATTCTGACCCTGCGCCTGTGTTTCATGTTGTCTCTTATAGTGATAGTGCGATTAATGTGCGTGTGCGCCTTTATGCTGATTATGATGATTTGTTCCAACTTGGCTGGGATTTAAACAGGCGTCTGAAGCCAGCATTGGATGCGCATCAGATTGAGATCCCCTTCCCGCAACAGGTGGTGCATCTCGCCAATCAGGCTGATAAGAGCTAGCACATAGATGAGCGGTAAGGCTGAGACAAAAAGCGTTGGTATCGACAGAGATGTGTTAGCCAGAGGCGATGTGATGTCACTTGCCAGAGAGCGCGATGGTAATAGCAGTGCTGTGTTAAGTGATGAGGCGTTATTAGCATCACGGCGCGCGATGGTGCCTGATGATTACGCAGACGATCTATGGGTTTTTGGTTATGGGTCTCTGATTTGGAACCCTGTGGTTAGTTTCAATCATCAGATAATGGCGACGATTTATGGCTATCACAGGCGGTTTTGTATGTGGACCACTATCGGGCGCGGCTCGCCAGATTGTCCTGGTCTTGTGCTTGGCCTTGATAAGGGTGGCTCCACCAAAGGGATGGTGTTTCGTATTGATAAGAAAATCGCCGTTCGTGAACTTGATATCTTATGGCGGCGCGAGATGATGGCTGATAGCTATAAGCCTGTGTGGGTGACAGCCCAAACAGATGAGGGGCCGTTACGCGCTCTTACATTTGCGATGCGCCGTGACCGTCCGATATTTGCCCCGCCCATGCCGCTAGATAAAACAGCGCGCATTATTCATGATGCTGTTGGGTTTGTGGGGCCTTGCAAGGAGTATCTGCTCAACACGCAAGAGGCGCTTGCCTCTGTTGGGATTTATGACAAACAGATGGCGCAATTATCGAAATTGGTGGGGCAGTTATCAGAGACGCGCTAGCCAGTTGGCCATGTGCCGCCAAGCGCTGTTGATAATTCACGTGCGACGCGCGCGACGCTTTTGCCGATTTGCACCATGCTTGCTTGTGAGACACGAACCGATGGGCCAGAGATAGAGAGTGCGCCAATCACTTGTGCATTATTATCAAAAATAGGTGAGGCAACACAGCGCAGACCTGGTGAATGCTCTTCATCATCAAAAGCATAATATTGGCCCTGCACACGCCCAATATCATCCCACAAGCTTTTTTCAGTGACATGTGATTTGGCTGTCATCTGGACAACGCCCTGATAGCCAACAAGGCGTTCAGCATCTGGGCGGCTCATGAAGGCAAGGCATGCCTTGCCCACAGCAGAACAGCTCCATGGGGCTTTCACGCCGGGTTTGGCAAGGGCGCGCATCATTTGTGATGATTCGACCTGCGCTAGATAGACAAGCTCATCATCCTCAATCAGGGCAAGGTTTGCTGTCTCGCCTGTGTCTTGCATCAACATGCGCAAATAAGGACGTGCCATAAAGCAGACATCACGTGCGCGCATATAGGATGAGCCGACATTAAATGCCTGAACGCCCACAAGCCAGCGGCTATCTTCGAACCTGACGAAGCGTTCTAGCTGGAGTGTTGTCAGCAGGCGGTGCGCTGTTGAGGGTGCCAGCTCAACCGCTCTGGCAAGCTCTGATAGAGACATACCGTTCGGCTCTTCGGATAGTCGTGATAATAAGC
>WTHW01000202.1 GCA_011526395.1 Alphaproteobacteria bacterium | reverse complement strand
CAACTATCGTGCCAAAATCCATGATAGCACGTATCCCCCATTTAAAATTCCCCATTCACGCAAGGTTTGCCCATCATCATGACACCATCGTAATGACAGGCATAATGACAGGTTTTTTTGCGCTGATAACCCTATCAAAAAAACAAAATTTGCAATTTTTGATAATTTGATTATCATTTTATATATGATGCTAGGATCAGTTAAGAGATTTGCGCAAGCAGAAAATGATCATCATGCAAAAGACATGGATGGTCTTTTTACCTATTGGTAAAGTCGTTTTACCTCTTAATGCGGGAATATAGGGCATCTCATAAGGGGGGATTATACTTATGAGCAACAGCAGACTAGACGCAAATGCCTCGCCAAATATGAGGATGCTTTTGGTATTAGAAGCGTTATCGCGCAGTGATGGGCCTGTGACGATTGCTGATTTATCTGACAAAATCGGCCTGCCAAAACCGACCATGCACAGAATCGTCAAAACATTATTATCTGAAGGGTTTTTGGAAAAACAAGGGCAACAAATTGCCATTGGCAAGCGCACTTTGGTCTTATCAGCCAATATGACCTTAAAAAATGAAGGTAATTTGGTGCGTCATACCATCATGCAACGCCTTGCCAGTAAAGTGCAGGAGACGGTGAATTTTGTCGTGCCAACTGAAACAGGTATGGTTTACACAGACAGAATCGAGACAGATTGGCATTTTAGGGTGATGTTGCCTGTAGGAACAGGCGTGCCTTTTTATTGCACAGCTAGCGGGAAAACCTATCTTGCCTCCTTGCGCCGCGCGCAATTAGTGCGGCTATGTGAGCAAATCACCTTTACCCCTCATACACATAACACCATCACAGATGCGCATGCATTGCTAGAGAATATCAAGCAGATACGCCGTCAGGGTTATGCGATTGATGATGAAGAATTATATCAAGATATGCTAGCGATCGCAGTGCCAGTCGTTACACCGCAAAATCATTATTGCGGCGCGCTTGCCATTCATGGGCCAAAACAACGCTTTTCACTTGATCGCGCGCTTGCCTCTTTGCCGGATTTACAACAAGCCTCACGTGATATTTGTGATGCTTTATTTTCTGATTAAATCACACGTCCGTGATTGAGGATGCCAGCGGGGTCGAGCAGTGATTTCAGCTGGCGCATCATAGCGATTTCATCAGCTGTGCGGCAGGTATCAAGCCATGGTTTTTTCAATATGCCAATGCCATGCTCTGCTGTGATGGTGCCGCCCATTTGCGTGGCGCGTTTGAAAACCAAATCTTCGATAGGGACTTGATCAGCGACATTGCCTGTGGTGCAGGATAAATGCAGATTGCCATCACCAATATGACCAAAGGTGACTTGTCTGATGGTGGGAAAGGCTGTTTGCAATTCTTGTCTGATGTCGGTCGTAAACTCTTTCATCTTGGTAATCGGGACACCAATATCAAAATTCACATTTGGCGCCATATCACTTAAGATTTCAGCGATTGCATCGCGGTAGCTCCAAAAATGGGCGCGCTGTGCCTCGCTTGTCGCGATGATGGCATCTGAGAGTATGCCAGCCTCTAGCGCTGATGCCAGAAGCTGTTCCATCTCATCATTATCAGTGGAGGATTCGCATTCTAGTAAAATGGTAAAAGGATGGCGTTTGTCAAAAATCTCTGATTTGCCGGTGACTGAAATGATCTCTGACATATAATCATCCCATAAGACTTCGAAGGATGATAAGCCCATTAATTTTTTGCCAGCCATATGAAGTAAGCTGGTGACACCATCAAAATCAGCCATTGCGCAAAAGGCTGTTTTCACATGATCACGGCGCGGGAATAGGCGGAAGGTAACAGTGGCGACAACGCCAAGCACCCCTTCGGTGCCGATAAGTAATTGTTTTAAATCAAAGCCAGCGTTGTTTTTAAGAAGATGATTATCTTGTGCCATGATGCGCCCATCAGGCATGACAGCTGTCAGACCCAATATCAGCTGGCGTGTGACGCCATATTGGATGACCTGATTGCCACCTGCATTTGTGGAGGTGATACCACCTGCGGTGGCTGTGCCTCTGGCGCCAAGATCAAGCGGGAACATTAGATCATGTTCTGCGGCCGCCTCTTGGATAGATTGCAAGCTGGCGCCTGCTTCGACGGTGATGGTTTTGCCTATCGGGTCTAGTGATAGGATTTTTGTCATACGCTCTGTTGTGAGTGCCCATTCTGATTGTTGGGGTGTGGCACCGCCAGCAAGGCCTGTGCGCCCGCCTTGTGTGACAAGACGCTGGCCGCTTTGTTGGGCAAGAGACAGCATGGATGAAAGATCATCAATGGTGCGTGGGCGCAATACCACCTCTGGCAGATGGGCGGGCGCTTCTGACCAGTCGCTTGCATAGCGCGCCTCTACGTCATGATGGCTGAGATATAAATCATCTGATAATGAATCGCGCATATCGCCATATGTCATTGTGCCTGCCTTTCATGGAACATCATGTGAGCTAAAAGATATGGTTATCTGTTACATAAGACAAGTATCATGCCGCAGATCAGATGTGAATCGGACGAAATGGTTTTGAAATGGTCGGATTTTCGCCATTACCCTATCCTTAATTGGCATTTGCTGAAAGCTGGATAATGCCACGATGGTGGCAGGGATGAATAGGCAAGGACGCGCGTTTCATGTTTATCGGCATATCAGATATCTTTAAAATCGGCATTGGCCCGTCAAGCTCGCATACGATGGGGCCGATGGTTGCCGCGGCGCGGTTTTTGGAGAATGTGAAAACAGCGTCTGAGGCATCTGGCAAAGAGCTGGCACATATTGTGGTGCGCCTGCATGGCTCTCTTGCTTTTACAGGCAAAGGTCATGCGAGTGATAGAGCTGTCTGTCTAGGGCTGATGGGGTTTTTGCCTGATACGCTTGATTTATCGCAAATAGAGACATTGGAATCCGGCTTGAAAGAGCGCAAATCGATATCGCTTGAAAATGGGATGCGTTTTGCCTTTGACCCTGAGAGTGACCTTATTTTTGATTATGAGGTTGCTTTGCCAGCCCATGCCAATGGGATGCAATTTTTTGCCTATGATGGCAATGGCACCATTTTGTTGCATGAGGTGTATTATTCCATCGGCGGGGGCTTTGTGCGCCGTGATGATGAGATGGATGAGGCGCCGCAGACAGATGATGATAAGCACCCCTATCCCTTTAAAAATGCAGAAGAAATGCTGGCGATGGGACAGGCCCATCACATGAGTGTTGCGGAGATGCAATGGGCCAATGAATGTGCCTATCGCTCTGAGGATGAGGTGGCGGCAGCTTTGCGCCAAATCCGTGATGTGATGGCAAGCTGTATTGAGCGCGGGTTGAATGAAGAAGGTATTTTGCCAGGTGGGCTGAATGTCAAACGACGCGCCAAACATATCCATCAGCAATTAGTGCAAGAAACACATAAAAATAACCAACAGCCCCATATCGCCAATGATTGGATGAGTATTTATGCGATGGCTGTGAATGAGGAAAATGCCGCTGGTGGGCGCGTTGTGACCTCGCCAACAAATGGTGCGGCAGGGATTATCCCCGCTGTTATCCGCTATTATCGTGATCATTGTATTGATGCAGATGATGAGGGTGTCAAAAATCTGATTTTAACAGCGGCCGCGATTGGCGCGATTATTAAGACAAATGCCTCTATCTCTGGCGCTGAGGTGGGATGCCAAGGGGAAGTTGGATCTGCATCGGCAATGGCGGCGGCTGGCCTGTGCGCCGCGCTGGGTGGCACCAATATGCAGATAGAAAATGCCGCTGAGATTGCCTTAGAGCATCATTTGGGCATGACGTGTGATCCAGCTGGCGGGCTGGTACAGGTGCCGTGCATTGAGCGCAATGGGCTGGGTGCGATTAAGGCTGTATCAGCGGCATCATTGGCCTTGCGCGGGGATGGCACACATTTCATCCCGCTTGATAATTGCATCGAGACCATGCGCCAAACAGGTCTTGATATGCATGAAAAATATAAAGAGACATCACAAGGCGGGCTGGCGGTTAATCTGCCGAGCTGTTAGGCGCGCCTGCTCCTTTTCGACAATATCGCTCTATCCATCCGGTGAAACTATGATATGCTATCCCCACATTTATAAGATGGGTGAAAGCTATGTCTGTGATAACGACCGTTGAAGAATTACAACAAATCGCCAAGCGCCGTGTGCCGAAAATGTTCTATGATTATGCTGATTCAGGGTCATGGACTGAGACAACCTATCAGAAAAATGAAAGCGATTTTCAGCGCATAAAATTCCGCCAACGTGTCGCGGTTGATATGTCTAACAGAACCACAAAGACAGAAATGATTGGCCAGACAGTGGCGATGCCAACAGCCCTTGCGCCAACAGGTCTGACAGGGATGCAACATGCCAATGGCGAGATTTTGGCAGCACAGGCAGCTGAAGAATTTGGCATTCCTTTTACGCTTTCAACCATGTCCATTTGTTCGATTGAAGATGTGGCTGATAACAGCTCTCAGCCATTTTGGTTTCAGCTATATGTGATGCGTGACCATGATTTTTCAAAAAGGCTGGTCCAACGCGCCAAAGCGGCGGGGTGTAATGCACTGATGCTGACATTGGATTTGCAGATCTTAGGCCAGCGTCATAAGGATTTGAAAAATGGCCTGACTGCGCCGCCAAAGCTGACCATCAAAAATATCATCAATATGGCAACCAAGCCGCGTTGGTGCATGGGCATGCTTGGCACAAGCAGACGCACTTTTGGCAATATCCATGGGCATGTTGAAGGGGTGACAGATATGTCATCTTTGGGCAGTTGGACATCAGAGCAATTTGATTTGACGCTTGATTGGGATGATGTAAAGCGCATCAAAGATTGGTGGGGCGGCAAATTGATCATCAAAGGCATTTTGGATGCTGAAGATGCTAAGCTTGCTGTGAAATCGGGGGCTGATGCGCTTGTGGTATCAAATCATGGTGGCCGCCAGCTAGATGGGGCTGATAGCTCTATCGCGCTTTTGCCTGAGATTGTGGCGGCTGTGGGTGATGATATCGAGGTTTGGATGGATGGTGGTATCCGCTCTGGTCAAGATATGTTGAAAGCAGTTGCGCTTGGCGCACAAGGCACATTGCTTGGCCGCGCCTTTTTATAT
>WTHW01000198.1 GCA_011526395.1 Alphaproteobacteria bacterium | reverse complement strand
TGGTAAGCGTTTGCAGAAGCATCGCGAAGGGGGCCATGGTGTCTGATATTAAAGTTTCCATTAAAAATCTTTATAAGATTTTCGGCCCAAAGCCTGAAACAGTTCTTGAAAAAGCAAAAGCGGGCGTATCAAAGGCAGACTTGCTAGAACAGCATGGTCATGTGCTCGGCCTAAAAGATGTGAATATTGACATCAAGGCACGTGGCATTCAGGTGATTATGGGTCTATCAGGCTCTGGTAAATCAACATTGATTCGCCATATTAACCGCTTGATTGAGCCAACATCTGGCGAAATTGTCATTGATGGTCAAAATGTTTTGGCTATGTCTGATGACGAGCTGTTGGATTTCCGCCGCCATAAAGCCTCTATGGTGTTCCAGAAATTCGCATTATTGCCTCACCGCACTGTGGCTGATAATGCGGCCTATGGTCTAACCATTCAGGGCATTGCAAAAGAAGAAGCCCTCGAACGCTCTCAGCGTTGGGTGGAACGTGTGGGTCTAGCTGGTTTTGAAAATCATTACCCAGCACAGCTTTCAGGCGGCATGCAGCAGCGTGTTGGCTTGGCAAGAGCGTTGGCAACAGATGCTGAAATTCTGCTTATGGATGAAGCTTTCTCAGCTCTTGATCCGCTTATCAGAACAGATATGCAAGATGTGTTGCTCGATTTGCAGAATGAATTGCATAAGACAATCATCTTCATCACGCATGATTTGGATGAAGCGTTGCGCATTGGTGATGATATTGCCATTTTGCGTGATGGCGCTGTTATCCAGCAAGGCTCACCACAAGAGATTGTGCTGAACCCTGCTGATGATTATGTGCGTGACTTCATCAAGGATATTAACCGTGGCCGTGTGCTTCAGGTTGAATCTGTGATGGATAGCAAAAAGCCGCGCTCTGGTGCGAAGATTGAGGCCGATACTGTTATCGAAGAAGCCTTGCAAATCGCTACAGCCAATGACAATAAGCCATTGATTGTAACACAAGATGGCAAAGCCATTGGCTCTGTGACAATAGAAGCGATGATTGAGGCGATTGCCCGTCCTGAAAAAGACGCAGAGCGTAATCCAAATTATCGCTAGATAAGCGCTTATTCTTTTAAAAAAATTAAGGACGGTTTTTACCGTCCTTTTTTATACCCTAATAATCTCTGCCAATCGCCTCGGCCCAATGGATGCGGCATAAAGAGATATATTTATCATTACCGCCAATTTCAATCTGATCGCCTTCTTGGACAATTTGACCATCTTCTGTTTGACGCACAACCATAGTGGCCTTTTTGCCGCAATGACAAATGGTGCGAATTTCGCGCACATTATCAGCCAAAGCCAAAAGACGTGCAGAGCCAGGGAATAGCTCTCCTTGGAAATCTGTGCGCAAGCCATAACACATAACGGGGATATTGAGCCTATCAGCTACCTTGGCAAGCTGCCAGACTTGCGCATCTGTCAAAAATTGCGCTTCATCAACCAGAATACAAGACAGCTCTTCTGCCTGATGTTGGTCTTTTATCAAATCATAAAGCTCGCTATCAGCAGCAAAGGTAAAGGCTTTGGAAGACAGGCCAATACGCGAGGCAATCACCCCTTCACCAGCGCGATGGTCAAGCTGCGCGGTCAGCAATAATGTATTCATACCGCGTTCATTATAATTATGTGATGCTTGCAATAAGATAGTTGTCTTGCCTGCATTCATCGCTGAAAATGAAAAATATAATTTAGCCATAGACAGTCACGTAAAGCTGTTTGATTACTCTTATCAAAACTATATCATTAATTGAGATGCTGTAGAGCGAAGATATGCTCTATGATGAAAAAAATAAATGAGGCGGCCATGTCATATTTAAAGGTTCTTGAACATCCTCTTATCACGCACAAGCTGACGATATTACGTGATAAAGACACAAACCCTGCTTTATTCAAAAGCACGCTTGCGTCTTTGACCGCCCTGATGAGCCATGATTTATTTAGCCATCTTGCAACACAACCAGTGACTATCACAACACCGCTAGAAGATATGCAGACACAAAAGCTGGCAAAGCCGCCTGTGCTTGTCTCTATTTTGCGTGCTGGCAATGGGATGGCTGATTCTATCTTTGATATCTGCCCTGAGGCGTCAATGGCGCATATTGGTATGCAGCGCGACCCTGACACACATGAGCCACTTTTTTATTATGAAAAATATCCACAAGATTTATCCATGCGCCAATGCATCTTAATCGATCCCATGCTGGCGACAGGCGGCTCTGCGATTATGGCAGCAGATAGGCTTAAAGAAAAAAGGGTAAGCGATATTGTCTTTGCTTGCCTAGTCGCCGCACCAGAAGGCGTTCACGCCTTTCATAATGCCCATTCAGATGTGCCTATTATTACCGCCGCGCTTGACCGTGAATTAAATGAAAATTGCTATATTCTGCCGGGTCTAGGTGATGCAGGTGACCGCATTTTTAACACCTAAATCACCGCCATTAAGACAAATTATCGGGCCCAAAGCTATCAGGTAGCAAATCATCTATGTGATATGATTTCCGCAAGCCTGTCTCATCACAAACAAGTATCTCTGTCTCAGAGG
The DNA here is from genome assembly GCA_011526395.1 of Alphaproteobacteria bacterium. GTDB lineage: Bacteria > Pseudomonadota > Alphaproteobacteria > Puniceispirillales > Puniceispirillaceae > UBA685. Next base: position 2,581 of record WTHW01000198.1, on the reverse strand, counting down.
TGGCAAATTCGCGAATGCGTTGACGGCATCCACCACAAGGTGTGCATAAAACATCGCCACGCCCTGCAACGGCGATGGTCTTGATCTTTTGCCCCTTGGCCATAATCATAGCCGCGATAGCACCTGCCTCAGCACAGCTGCCCTGCGGATAGGCGGCATTTTCAACATTTACGCCTTTATGAATCTGCCCCTGCTCATCCAGTATTGCCGCTCCCACTTGAAAGCGTGAATAGGGCGCATAGGCCTGCGGCAACGCTTCTATGGCAGCTTGAATGACGTCATCGTTCTTTGACATAAGGCACTCCGATAGCGCGCGGCGGTGTTGCACTGCCGATAAATCCAGCAAGCAAGATAACAGTCATTATATAAGGCAGAGCCAAGATTAAATCTGTTGAGACCTCGCCAATATAAGGCAATGAGACACCTTGCAGACGCGCAGCAAGCGCATCCAAAAAGCCAAACATTAAACAAGCTGATAAAGCAGGCCATGGACGCCATTTACCAAAAATCATCGCTGCCAAAGCGATATACCCTTTACCAGCTGTCATCTCTCTGATGAAGCCTGCGCCATGAGCCGTTGATAAATACGCCCCTGCAATGCCTGTTAATATTCCTGCAATGATTACAGCTTGAAAACGCAAACGTGATACAGACAGCCCTGCTGAATCCAAGGCTTCAGGCTTTTCACCCACGGCGCGCAAACGCAATCCAAAAGAGGTTTTAAAGACAATATAAGAGGTGATAAACACCACAATGAGCGCAAGCCAAACAAGGATATTATGGCCTGAAATAATCTCTTTATAGATAGTGCCAATAATCGGGATATGCGCGCCAAACCAATCAGCAAACGGCAAATGAATAGAACCAAACCGCTCACCCTTGCCGAGCAAGGGCGTTTGCCCCCCACGTGCGAAAATAGCAATGCCTAGCGTCACCGTAAGGCCAGAGGCCAAAATATTAATCGCAAGGCCTGATATAACCTGATTGCCCTTATGCGTAATGCAGGCAAAGCCATGTAAGAGGCTTAATAATATCGAGACAATAATCGCCACCATCAAGCCAGCCCAAGGCGAGCCTGTGATCGCGGCTATTGATGCGGCCGCAAATGCCGCTGCCAGCATCTTTCCTTCTAAAGAGATATCAATAATACCCGCTCTTTCAGAAAAAATACCTGCCATAGCGCATAGGATAAGCGGGGTTGCCACACGCAATGTGGCATCAATCGTCAGAATAAATTGCAACCAAAGATCAGCCATGTGCCTCTCCTTTATCTGCATTATCACCAGCTTGCGGAGGATGCAAAAGGCGCGCAAATATCTTTTGCAGCATCGGGTTAAACATATAGGCCAAAGCACCAGAGAATAAAATAATGAGACCTTGAATCATAATCACCATCTCTCTTGTGATGGTCTGGAATTCAAAATCAAGCTCTGCCCCACCTTGATAAAGCGCGCCAAAAAGCAAGCTTGCAAATAAAATTCCCATAGGGTGATTGCGTCCCATCAGTGCCACAGCGATACCTGTAAAGCCATAACCTGCGGTGAAGTTCAAAATCACACGATGCTGAACACCTAGAATTTCATTCAAAGCCATAAGCCCTGCAAGACCACCTGATATAGCCATGGTGATAATGATAATACGTGCAGGCTGATGCCCGCCATAAATAGCCGCCTTTGTCGAAAAGCCTGTTGCGCGAATGGCATAGCCAAGACGCGAGCGCCAAATTAACACCCACACACCCACCGAAGCGATCAAGGCAATCACAAAAGACAAATTCAAAGGTGATTTAGCTGTTTTAATGCCTATCAAAGCCAGCAAATTATGCATTTTCGCCAAGGCCACACCATCAGCAAAAGAACGTGTTTCAGGTGACATTTGACCAGGGGCCATTAACATGCCTGCCAATAACCACACCATGATAGAGGCGGCGATGAAGTTAAACATGATGGTGGTAATTACGATATGGCTACCTCTTTTGGCTTGCAGATAACCGGGGATTGCCCCCCAAATACCGCCAAACACAAAAGCACCGCCTATTGCCAATATCACCACAAGAAAGGCAGGCAAGCTTGTATCAAGCAATAAGGCCACCATCCCCACAGCAAGGCCACCAATAGCCGCTTGCCCCTCACCGCCAATATTGAATAAAAGCGCGTGGAAAGCGACCGCAACCGCTAGCCCTGTAAAGATGAAATTTGTGGTATAAAAGAGCGTATAGCCAAGCGCGCCTTTATAATAAAAAGCCCCTTTGATCATCACGCCCAGCGCATGAAAGGGGTTCTCGCCAATCAGCAAAATAATGATGCCAGAGACAATGAGCGCAGCTAGCAAATTCACCAAAGGCAAAATCACAACATCAATCAGACGTGCCCATCTTGCTTCATTCATGATACCGCCCTTTCATCCTGCCCTTGGCTATCATCAATACCTGCCATCATCAAACCAAGCTGCTTTTCATCTGCTTTATCAGCGTCAACTGTGCCGACAATCTGGCCATTATTCATAACGATAATGCGGTCAGACAGACTCAAGATTTCATCAAGTTCAACAGAGACAAGCAAGATAGCACAACCTGCATCAC
>WTHW01000033.1 GCA_011526395.1 Alphaproteobacteria bacterium | reverse complement strand
CACAAAAGCCTTCCAAGCTTTTAGGGCCAGTTCAAGTCTGGTCAGCCGCTCCAATATTCTCTTTTACATCCTAAAAAACCAGTTTATGAGCTAGCTTCATTGAGCTGTTTTACGCGTCTATCTCTGCCACAGCTTGTACGATAGAATTTATATCTAAACGGGTTTTTCATATAATAATCTTGATGATATTGCTCTGCTGGCCAGAACGTCACATCATTTTCAATCGGCACGACAGATGTTGCTGGTGCTAATTTCTGTGCTACAGCGCGTTGCTCTTGATTTTTTACATGAATTGCAGGGGTGTACGCATAGCCACGATCGCAAAATTGTCCTTCATTATCTTCATAATCAACATGTTGATAATAATAGGAAATCAGCTCTTCATATGAGATGGCGGCCGGGTCGTAATAGACTTGCACAACTTCTCTGTGACCTTCATGCGAACGATAGGTCGGGTTTTCACTCTCTCCGCCTGCATATCCCGATACCACCTCATATACAGCATCGAGCTTTTCAAAATCTTTTTCGATACACCAAAAACAACCACCAGCCACGATAAGCGTTTGCGCAGTTGTTGGCACTGTCTTTGCAAAGTCACCGTAATTTGAACCCGCTAATGCAACAGGCGCTCCAAACAACACCAGCAAAAAAGGCAAAGATAAGATTTTTTTTGCCATGCTTGTTTTTATATAGAACATTATAATATCGTCTCCTAATAGCGTATTATTCTATGACAACAGGTCTTTGATACAAGTACTTTCACGCTGTCAGCCTGTGCTAAGAATATGACAAGAATGAGACGAAAAATCTTATTTTTTGCCTATATTTTAATCATTAAATATAAATTAATGCCTATTTTTTAAACATTTTTTCTGTTTTTAGTGATGATATATACTTTTCGCGCCGTTGAAACAAAGCACATGTTACCAACCCGTACATTTTTGAACATATTGCGTGTTCCCATCGAGAGTAAAAGAGTATTATCATGTTTCGTAATTTAACAATTACCCTATGTGCTATATTGCTAGCGCCGACCGCTGCATTTGCAGCGATTGACACTGGAGACAGCGCATGGATTACCACTTCAACTGCACTTGTCTTATTTATGACACTTCCAGGGCTTGCATTATTCTATGCAGGTCTAGTCCAGCCAAAAAATATTGTATCTGTTTTGATGCATCACTTCGCCCTTGCATGCCTATGCTCAATATTATGGGTTATCGCTGGCTACTCAATCGCCTTTTCCGGTGATGGTGCATGGTTTGGCAACCTAGATAATTTATTCATGTCCGGCATAGGATTTGATAGCTTGTCTGGTACAATCCCTGAATCTCTATTTGCAACATTCCAAATGACATTTGCCATTATTACACCGGCACTTATCATCGGGGCTTATGTTGAACGCATCAAATTTTCGACAGTGCTTATTTTCTCAGGCGCATGGCTGTTAATCGTATACGCACCTGTTACGCATTGGATTTGGGGCGGCGGCATCATGGCTGGCTGGGGAACACTAGACTTTGCTGGCGGCATTGTTGTTCACGCAACTGCTGGTACAGCAGCGCTAGTCGCAGCTATTGTTCTTGGTAAGCGTCGTAACTTTCCAAATTCACTACAACCACCTCACAGCCCGGTTTTAACAATGATCGGCGCTTCGATGTTGTGGGTTGGCTGGTTTGGCTTTAACGGCGGCTCAGCATTGGGCGCCGGTCAAAGCGCAGCCATGGCTATCCTTGTGACACATATCTCAGCGTCAGTTGCCTCACTCGTGTGGATGGTCATTGAATGGAGACGTTTCGGCAGACCATCTTTGGTCGGTATTGTAACCGGCATGGTTGCTGGTCTTGCCACTGTTACACCAGCATCTGGCTTTATTGGTGTACCAGGCGCAATCATTCTAGGCCTTGCTGGTGGATATGGCTGTTATCTTGCAGTTGATATCATTCGTGGCAAATTACAAATTGATGACTCACTAGATGTTTTCGCCGTACACGGCGTTGGCGGTATCATTGGCTCTCTACTTGTAGCAGTGCTGGCGACTGAGACTTTTTCAGGCGTCGGTCTTGGCGAAGGCGTAACTGTTATGTCACAATTTAGCGTACAGGCCATGTCAGTGATTATCACTGTTATATGGACAGCCATCGCAAGCTATATCATTTTGAAAGTAGCTGGCGCTCTAACCGGCGGTATCCGTGTTGATGAGCAAGACGAAATTGAAGGTCTTGATTTGTCACAACATGGTGAACGCGGCTACCATAATGGTTAAGTCTGATAGATAGGAAAGAGTAATGAAATATATTATCGCAATCATCAAACCTTTCAAACTTGACGATGTTAGAGAAGCTCTTATGGAGCTTGGCGTTGAAGGTCTGACCGTATCCGAAGTTAAAGGTTTCGGCAGACAAAGAGGCCAAACTGAGATTTACAGAGGCGCAGAATATGCTGTTGCATTTGTGCCAAAGGTAAAGCTTGAAATAGCTTGTAAGGCTGATATGGCTGACCAAATTGTGGAAACACTAAAGAATGCAGCTGGTACAGAAAAAATCGGTGATGGCAAAATCTTTGTTCTTGATATGGAACAAGCTATCCGCATTCGCACTGGCGAGCTTAATAATGAAGCGCTTAGCTAGTACAACACTCTAAAGTCACATAAAATTGAGGGCTCTTAACTTTAATGGTTAAGGGCCCTTTTCCATTCGTCTTCTACTATTCTGTCGCAATCTTCGCGATATAATGTTTTCATCTGTTCTTTGCTTAAATAGCAGCTCAGAGCCCAAACTGCCATAGAACGCACCAATGGCAAATCACTGCATAAATGTGGTTTTATTTTTTGAATGAGCACTTCATCATTAGCGTTACCAGCTGCAATCAGGACATTTCTCATGAACCGCTCGAAACCTGCACGCCTAACCGGCATATTTGCAAATGTTTCACGGAACAAAGCATCATCCATATCTAATAGGTCAAGCAATGGCCATAAAGCTGGCTCATGTTTTGGATGAAGTTTTTGCTCATTTGCAAGCTTTGCAAATTTATTCCAAGGGCAAATTGCCAAGCAGTCATCGCAACCAAATATGCGATTGCCAATTAATTTGCGGTATTCAAACGCTATCTGACTTTTTTGCTCAATCGTCATATAGGAGATACAACGCCTAGCATCTAGTTGATAAGGCGCTGGGAATGCATTTGTAGGGCAAATATCAAGGCAGGCTGTGCAATTGCCACAATGATCTGCCTCTGGCTCATCTTCAGGTAATGGCGCGGCTATTAAAATCACGCCAAGAAAAAGCCATGAGCCAAATTCACGACTAACAAGATTTGTATGTTTTCCCTGCCAGCCTAATCCCGCCTGCCCTGCCAATGGTTTTTCCATTAAGGGGGCCGTGTCGACAAACACCTTTACTTCAGTCTTTAGTTGCGAAGCTATTTGGCTTGCTAGCTGTTTTAATTTACCCTTAACAACTTCATGATAATCGCGCCCTCTTGCATAAACTGAAATATTTCCAGAAAGACTAAATTTCAGATTATCCAGCGGGTTGTGGTCTGGACCATAATTCATACCTAATACAATGGCTGACCTAGCTTGCGGCCACATGTGATCAGGAGAGCCACGTCGTTCTTGAGTATCACCTAGCCATGACATCTCGCCATGATATTGCTGTTCAACAAAATGGGAAAGTCGCTCTTTTACTTTATCAGGCAAGGTTGCGTCAGAAATCTGGCATGCATCAAAGCCATTTTCCAATGCTTTGCGTTTAATCCAATTCTTGGCTTTCTCGTCTTGCATATGTCTCTAAATTGGCTCTATATCACCGGCTGCTTGTTGCGCTTCAAATGCATCAACAAATTTTGCAAATTCGTGGTTTGAAATGGCCTCTCGCATACCAGCCATTAGATCCTGATAATATTGCAGATTGTGCCATGTTAACAGCATCAGGCCTTGAACTTCATCAGCTTTAAAAAGGTGATGCAAGTAAGCACGACTATAGTGACTACATGCTGGGCAATGGCATTGTTCATCAAGTGGCCTTTCATCATCTTTATGGCGTGCATTTTTAATATTTACACTACCGCGTCTGGTGAATGCTTGACCTGTTCTACCTGACCGTGTTGGCAGAACACAATCGAACATATCAACACCTCTTGCAACAGCACCCACCAAATCAGATGGCTTACCAACACCCATTAGATAACGTGGTTTATCTGGCATCATCATGGGCGTTGTGAAATCTAGCGTATCGAACATTGCCTCTTGCCCCTCGCCAACAGCAAGACCGCCAATTGCATATCCTTCAAAATCTAATTCACTTAGTTTTTCAACAGATTCACGTCTCAAATCTTCAAATACTGAGCCTTGCACTATCCCAAATTGCCCATACCCCTTTCGGGCAATAAAGGCATCACGTGACCTTTTAGCCCAGCGCATCGACAATCTCATTGAATCTGCTGCAACTTCGTGAGTCGCAGGATATGGGGTACATTCATCAAAAGCCATCGTAATTGTGGCATCTAGCTTGTGTTGAATGTCAGTTGATATCTCTGGGTTTAATCTGTGAGACGAGCCATCTAAATGCGACTTAAAGGTAACACCATCCTCATCGATTTTACGCAACGCCCCTAGTGACATCACTTGAAATCCACCAGAATCTGTCAATAACGGCTTATGCCATCCCATCATTTTGCGCACACCGCCAAGCCGTGCGACACGCTCCGCACCCGGTCTTAGCATCAAATGATATGTATTAGATAATATAATCTCAGCGCCGGTAGATGCCACTGATTGGGGCATCATAGCCTTAACAGATGCGGCGGTGCCAACAGGCATAAAAACAGGTGTTTGTATGCTTCCCCAAGCTGTTTTTATTTCACCGCGACGGGCCATACCATCTGTTGTTTTTAGCGAAAAGCTGAAATCATCTAATGGCTCTTGTGGAAAAGCATCTCTCGCAAATAAAGTCATTTGGTGCCTCGCTCAAGCAAACAAGCATCGCCATAACTGAAGAAGCGATATTTGTTTGATACAGCCAATTCATAAGTTTTCATCATGAAATCATAACCAGAAAATGCGCTAACTAGCATCAATAAAGTTGATTTTGGCAAATGGAAATTGGTTAAAAGCATATCTGCAGAACCGATATTGAACCCCGGCGTAATGAAAATATCAGTATCACCGCTATAGGAT
>WTHW01000080.1 GCA_011526395.1 Alphaproteobacteria bacterium | reverse complement strand
TCGCATGGATGTTGTTGCGAAGACAAATATCTATAATAACACATTGATTGCTGGCATTTTTGGTGAGAAGGCAGATGCGCATTTGGCGCATGATACCAACATCTTTATCAGAGAAGATGCCAAGCTTCAGTCAGCACGAGATCTGTCAGTCAAAGCAAGTGATGGGACACGCAATGTCGCAGGTAAAGGTGAGAAGACCTGGTTGCAATATGTTGGTATTGCCGTTGTGCCATTAAATGGCAGCTTTGGCAGAGAAACAGGGGCATCTAATAAGAAAATTACGCTCGATGGCTCGGTGGAAACAGGTATTTTTGCCTCTCAATATTTAACCTTTGGCCGTGATTTTGGCACCTTTATCCAGGACCCTGACAACGCCTCTGCTGTTGCACGTCGCCCGATTTCGAAAATTGGTGGTGTATGGACATATACAGATGATAATTCAACAGCCAGCCTGACCATAGATAATCTAACAGGCGATGCGGCCTTATCAGCAAAATCACATGACCATCTTGGTTTTGAGTTTGAAGTCAATCAAAGCTTTGCCAATGATATTCAAGATCAAATTGATAATCTAACAGCGACTAAAGCAGCAACAAATGACGCAGCGCAAGCCCAACGCCTGCAAACACGTATAGCCGCGCTTGATAATCAAACAGCGTTCTATAACACGCAAAATGATGGCGCTTGTCAGACGGCACAATGTGAAATTAACACTGTGCAAGATAATATTACGGCGTTGAACGCGCAGATTAATGATAATTCAACACCGCCAAGTGAAGTGCCAGCTCTTGAAGCAAAACGTGATAATCTCACAGCTGTATTGGCAACTATGCAAAGTGACAGCTATGTCTTTGAGCCGCCTGAAGATTATTCAGTGACCTTGTCAGCTATCGCGACAGAAAAGACAAATCTGCAAAATCAGTTGAACGCGCTTGGCAATTCAGGTGACCCGACCTTGTCAACACAGATTGATGCTGAAATCAACTTCCTTGAAGCGATGCGTTCACAAATGAACACCAGCCAAGTGGATATTATCAAAGTCGATGATATCTATGCAGCGGCAGGTAATGTTGTCCTTGAAGCAGATACATTGCAAGGCGCGGGCACAGGCCAGATCACATCACGAAATGATGTGTCTGTGACCATTCGCAATGATTCAAGCTCACCAATGAAGCTTGGCGAAATTGAGATACCAAATGCGCCTGCTGGCTCTATTTTGTTTAACAGCCAGTTGGTGGCGAATGCCTCTGACATTCAGCGTTATAATAAAGATAAATCAGCCACTATTGGCTTTGGCATGACCTCAAGCACAGCTGGCTTGACTTCAAATGTTGATATCTCAAGCCGTTATGATCCGAATGTGACAAGCTATAACCCTGGCGGTGTGGATATCAGAGCCCCTGAATTATTAATGACAGGTACAATCAATAACCGTGGCGGTTCTGTCAGTGTGAATAACTTACATGGGTCTATATTTAATGAAGCGTCTATAAATGCCTCACAAATCTCATTGACGTCAGGTGGTGCTTTCTTTGTGAATGATAAGACACCTGGCATTTATAATATCGGCGCGCATCCTGAATCAGAAGGTGGCTTCTTTAATACAGCTTCAAGCAGACTTGATGGGGTTGGCAATACCACAGATAATGATGTCGGTGGCTGTACAGGCAATGCGGTGCATTTAGATCTGAATAATAATGTCAGCTGTAATGAGGCGACAGCCACGCAAGCCTGGGATAATTCATCTTCCATCGCTGGTGATGTCGTCTACATCATGGCAAACACAATTAATGTGAATGGCTTGATCCAATCTGGTATTGCGCAAAAGACATTAACCATTAATGCCAATCATGATGAATTCACCAATAATGATGGCAGCAGCACTTATGGCATAGCCATTGATAATATCACCATGACAGGGTCAGGCTCTTCACGTGAAGGGATTGATGGTGTCTTTGGCTATTACAATGCCGCAGATGATGTGATTGAAGTCTCTGGTTTAGAGGCGAAGGGTGGTGAAGTCACACTTGTTGGTAAAGTGATTTCGACAGGTAAAGGCCAAATTAACGTGCTTGATGGTTATGGCACTTTCACCATTAACAATAATTCATCAAAGAAGATCAGACTAGCCGGCATCACAAACCGTGAGGTTGAGGGCAAGGTCACAATTATTGATAATAGCTATGATGATGGCTCTGATGGCGCGATGCCACGTATCACCCAATATACACGTATTGGCGATACAATTAAGGTCGTCGATAATAACGGCTCATCCTTATCAAAGCCAACAGTCGATGTGTCTGGGTTAAATAACCAAACAGGCCGAACGACAAGCTATGATCCACGTGATGGTATGCGCTATTATTATATTCAAGGTGAATCTGTAACCTTGAATAGACGCTATAGAACCTATCGTAAGAAAGAAACAACAGGTGTTATCACTTGGTCTGATACAGCTGACTTCAGGCCACCATCTACAGATTTCCAGAGTGCGACAATTCCTGCTTCTGAATTGCCGTCAGCTGATTTCGCGACCAGAGAAGCCTCTGTGACAGCAGATTATCGCTTCCGCCTTCGTGACACGACAGAACAGACTTATTCAAATACATTTGAAGAACCTGGTTCAATGAATTGTTGGGACATTGTCATCTATAAGAAATGTACCTGGTATGTGCTGACAGATACACGCCATGAAGGCAATTTGTTCTATATGCAAGATGTGCGTGCTGACCGCCAGATTGATATTAAATTTATCGGCTCTGATCAGGGCTCAATTACTGTGAATTCAACAGGTTCTGTTGAGGTGGCCAATGTGGATGCCACAGGTTCAACCATGACAGTGACCTCATCAGCAGGTGATATTTTATCATCAAATGCAGCCAATTCATTGTCTGTTGATAATATCACCTTTAATGCGTCAGGCTCTGTTGGCACCGCCGCCAACCCATTTGTCCTCATTCAAGATAATAACTCATCTATCAATATTGATTCAGGCAATGGCGTCTATATGAAGACAGCGACAGGCAATTTGAAAATTGACAGACTTGTGAATACAGATGGCAATATTGACCTGACAGCTGGTCAAGATTTGATTGTGACAACAGCCACTAATGCCTTAGTCGGTGACAACATCTCATTGAAAGCAGAATTTGGCGAAATTCGTGATGCCAGCGGTGGCACCATACGCTTTAACTTAATTGACAGTGTTGATAATGGCTCTGTCTCTGCTTATTCACGCGTCGGTGATTTGGCCATGGTTGAAACTGATGGTGATATGCGCGTCGGCGTGATTGATATCTCAGGCAATCTGACATTGACAGTTGATAATGGTAGCTTGCTTGATGGCAATTTAGAGCAGGTCGATGATACCCAAACGCAAGCTGCCCTGCTGGCCTTATGGGATGATTTGCAATTAACAGGCTCTTATGCAGAGACCAAGAAAACAAACCAGATTTCGTCATTTGAAGACACCATGACTCAGCTTTATGTTGATTATTGGAACCTGCGGAATGTAACTGAAAGTGATGGAACATATGTCGCAGATGCCTATGATCCAAACTTCACATATGAAGCTTCAGCTGCAGAAGAAGATATGCTTGATAATGATGCAGCGCGCATCACTGCTTATGAAAATGATCAGCAAGCACGCTATCAATTAGGTCATGAGAAATTTGGCACATCAAGCTATAGCGATAATTACAGCTATGTAGCGACAAGCACTGAAATTGCGACATTCTCTGCAGGTTATGAGTGGGAGCAAGATTACCTCGATGCACCATTGCCAAATGAATCTTTCAAAGAGACCACAGATACAACAGCCTATATTGAGACAGCCAATATCACCGCAGATAATATTACCTTAACAGTGACCACAGGCAATATCGGTACCTTTAGTGATGTCGATAATTTCACCCTAGAGGATATCTCAAATGGGGCGTTGGATAATGCATCAAAGATTAAGTTGGCAGCAGCTGAATCAGATGATGTGGAACTGGATGAAGTCACAAATATCGTCACCCTCACGCAACGTGAAGATTTAGATATTGAAACAATTGCATCTGACTCTGTTGTGACAATCAATGCGCCGCAAGGCTATGCCTTCTTAGGGGGGGAAAGCTCACTGAATATTGATACCTTGGCAGCCGACGGCGAAGTGCGCTTGAAAGTCAATGGCGATATCTTGAATGTGAGAAATGATAATAACGCAGCGCTGACAGGTGCAGATGCCGTTATTGAATCAGCGCAAGGCCAAATTGGTGCAGATGATAAAGCCTTTGTGATTGATTTGGGCGCGGCCAATAAATTGACAGCGAGAGCTGCTGATGGTGTGTGGATTACAGAAGCAACAGATGATATCAATGTCAGCCAAATTTATTCACCCACAACAATTGACCTGACTTCGCCTGACCAAATTTTGGATGCGCAAGAAGATTCAATCATGGATATCAAAGGTGATAACGTCACCTTAACAGCCAATGGTTCAATTGGTCTTCAGCCCGCTATTGGTGACAATATTTCTGCCTCAAAAGGTAAGGCACTAGATGTCGCTTCTGTAAATTACGACAATTCAACCTTTGTGGTCACAAGTGCAACAGATGGGGCATGGCTCTATGGCCCGCTTGGTCAATCACTGCGCATGACAGGGGCAACACTTGAAGGTCCATTAGATGTGGCTGTTGGCTCGAATTTGAGAGCGACAGGCAGCTTCGATACAGGCGCTGGCAATGACAATGTGACATTCCGTTCTTATGAAAGCCTTATCCTAGAAGGTGTTGGTGGTATCAATACAAATGGCTCATTATTGCGCATGATTGCAGGCTCAAATTTGACGGTCATGGGTGATGTTTCAACAGGTGGCGGTGATATCAGAACAACATCTGCTGATAATACAACCTTTGCCGCTGATGCAAATATCAGCACTTCAGGTGGTGATCTCTTTATTGATGCGGATGGATTGTTAAATCAGAATGTGACATTTGAAGATGGCGCGCTTGTGAATTTGGGCTCTGGTTATTTGCGCATTGAGGCATCTGATGAAGTGAAGCTCACAGGTATTGTGACCACCAACAATGATGCGTGCGGTGATGGTACAGCAGGTTGCGCCGTGACTGTGTTAGCCAATTCGATCAATGATGGTGGCGATAGCCGAGATGATATTGAATTAAATGGCACAGGTGGCATTCGATTAAATGCCCATAAAT
>WTHW01000038.1 GCA_011526395.1 Alphaproteobacteria bacterium | reverse complement strand
ACAGATATAAATAATTGTGTGATGTTGATCTCGATATTAAGCGAGAGTTGTGATTCTAAAGCCAGCCTATCCACCGGTACTGATGAAGCGGCTCAAGCGATTGCAGTTAATGAGCCAGGTGTTATCTTGCGAGATAATGTCTCGCAATTAATAGACATGTTAGGTGAGCTTTACCAAGTGCTACCGCAAAGGAAGGCGAAGCCAAAAAATTTGGAGATCTATAATAATGCGAAATTCATCGCATTTTTAGAGTCAAAATCAAAAGAATGGCAGCTTTTATTGACACCAAATGCATCTATTTCAATTATAAATAACGGCTTTGATGGTTGTGTGTTTATTGATGAGCTGGCGTTATCGCGATGTTTGCATAATATAGTCCGAAATAGCGGAGAGGCGCATTTATCAGCTCCTCAAAATTCTTACAAATTATGTGTAAGTGTGACACTTGGTCAGGACAATCACAACGTCTTGTTAATAGTAGAAGATAATGGGTTCTCGATACCCTCGGAAATCGAAAACCACTTATTTGAACGTGATGTTTCTAGTAAAAAAAAGAAATCTTCACATGTGCCAGTTGGTCATGGGCTTGCTAGTGCAAAAGAGTGTGTGGAGGGCATTGGTGGCAAAATCATTTATGATAAAGCTTTTAAAGCTGGCGTGCGTTTCATTATAACTTTGCCTGTGTTGTCAGTTGATTAAAAGCCTGCCTGTTCTTGTTTCTTTCTTCTCGAAATCAAGAAAAAAGAACAAAAAGTGAATAAAACTTGATCTTTGTAGCATTACATGACATTGTTAGAACAAATATAGATCAAAAATAATCTTTCGAATTTTAGTGTGACTTGGTTTTTTGCGCAGAATTTAAAGCAGAGACCTTGAAAAGAATTAGTGAATAGAAAGCGTGCTTCATACTAGACAGTTGAGAAAGATAATGCATGATGGAGGCTCAACATGTCAGCACAAATTGTGGATTTAAAAATGAACAATGAAGATAAAAATAAAGCGCTAGAAGCGGCAATTGGCCAAATTGAGAAAGCGTTTGGTAAAGGTTCAGTGATGAAGCTTGGCCAACGCGAGTCTGTGGTTGATGTGCAAGCTATTTCAACAGGCTCACTAGGGTTGGATATCGCGCTTGGTATTGGTGGTTTTCCAAAAGGCCGAATCATTGAGGTTTATGGGCCAGAATCATCTGGTAAAACCACACTTGCCCTGCATGCTGTTGCAGAAGCGCAAAAGCAGGGCGGTAATTGTGCGTTTGTTGATGCTGAACATGCGCTTGATCCCATCTATGCGAAAAAGCTTGGCGTTGATTTAGACGAACTTCTCATATCTCAGCCTGATGCAGGTGAGCAAGCGCTTGAAATTGCTGATACATTGGTGCGTTCAGGCGCTATTGATGTGCTGGTAGTGGATTCGGTTGCCGCTCTCGTGCCACGTGCTGAACTTGAAGGTGAAATGGGTGATACGCATGTTGGTTTGCAAGCACGTTTGATGAGTCAGGCGCTTCGTAAATTGACGTCATCAATTTCGCGCTCAAACTGTCTTGTTATCTTTATCAACCAAATTCGCCTGAAAATTGGTGTTATGTTTGGTAACCCAGAGACAACAACAGGTGGTAACGCTCTTAAGTTTTACGCGTCTGTGCGTCTTGATATCCGTCGTATTGGCGCTATCAAAGACAGAGATGAAGTTGTTGGCAACCAAACACGTGTTAAGGTTGTTAAAAATAAAGTTGCCGCGCCATTCCGCACTGTTGAATTCGATATCATGTATGGTAAGGGTATCTCCAAAAATGGTGAGTTGCTAGATTTAGGGGTAGCGGCTGGCTTGGTAGAAAAAGCAGGTGCTTGGTTCTCTTATAATGGTCAACGCATCGGGCAGGGACGAGAGAATTCGAAAAACTTCTTGCTAGAAAATCCATCTGTTGCTGATGAGATTGAAACCGCAATTCGTCAAAATGCTGGTTTGGTTCAAGATCAAATGATGGATGCTACGATTGCTGAAGATCCTGAAGCAGACGGCTAGCGTGTAAAAACCTTTCGTTTGGTATTCATTTCTTTCAAAAAACCCTCATGTTTTATTACGTGGGGGTTTTTCTTTGCTTTCCCCTAGAAGTGGCTAGTCAAGGGTGGATTTTGGTTGCTGTTTGATTTACAAATGAAAGCTATTATCGATATGTGAATCAGACACCTTAACGAAAGACCATAAGACATTATGACAAGCGTAAAAGATATCAGATCAGCTTTTTTGGATTACTTTGTAAAAGAGGGACATGCAGAAATTGCATCAAGCCCTCTTGTTCCACAAAATGATCCGACATTGATGTTCACAAATGCTGGTATGGTGCAGTTTAAGAACGTTTTCACAGGCTTGGAAAAGCGTGATTACAGCCGCGCTGTTACATCCCAAAAATGTGTACGAGCTGGCGGCAAGCATAATGATTTGGAAAATGTAGGGTATACCGCACGTCATCACACATTTTTTGAAATGTTGGGTAATTTCTCATTTGGTGATTATTTTAAAGAAGAAGCGATATCAAATGCTTGGAACCTGATAACAGGTGATTTTGGGCTGAATAAAGATAAGTTGCTGGTGACTGTTTATCACGAGGATGAAGAAGCAGCTTCATTATGGCGAAAAATTGCTGGCATCGGTGATGATCGTATCATTCGTATTGCGACCTCAGATAATTTCTGGTCGATGGGCGATACAGGTCCTTGCGGCCCATGTTCTGAAATCTTCTATGACCATGGCACCGACATTGCTGGCGGGCCTCCTGGTTCTCCTGATGAAGAGGGTGATAGATTTATTGAAATTTGGAATTTGGTCTTTATGCAGTATGAGCAGACTGAAACTGAGCGTTTAAATCTGCCGAAGCCATCTATCGATACAGGAATGGGGCTTGAGCGTATAGCGGCTGTTCTACAAGGCAAGCACGACAATTATGACATCGACTTAATGAGGGCGTTGATTGAGAGTTCTGCGCACGCCTCCTCGACAGATCCTGATGGTGAGTTTCAGACATCTCATCGTGTGGTAGCTGATCATTTGCGGTCTGCTGGCTTCCTTATTGCAGACGGTGTTTTGCCATCTAATGAAGGTCGTGGTTATGTGTTGCGTCGTATCATGAGACGCGCCATGCGACATTTGCATCAGATGGGGTGCAGTGATCCTGTTATGCATGAGTTGGTGCCATCACTTGTGACTGAAATGGGCGGTCATTTCCCCGAGTTGGTTCGGGCACAATCTCTCATTTCTGAGACGCTAAAACTTGAAGAAACAAGATTTAAAGAGACTGTGGGGCGCGGCATTAAAATCTTGAATGATGAAGTAGAGGGCAAAGCATCTGGCGGCACTTTATCTGGCGAGAAGGCATTCCGTTTATATGACACTTACGGATTTCCGCTAGATCTTACCCAAGATTTCCTACGAGGATATGGTTGGGATGTAGACCAAGCTGGGTTTGATGAGGCAATGGCAGCGCAAAAAGCAGCAGCACGTGCCGCTTGGAGCGGCTCTGGCGGCACAGCAGAACAAGCTGTTTATCATGAATTAACTGACAAAGTCGGAAGCACTGAATTTCTAGGTTACACCAGAGAGGAAACAGAAGCTGAGATTAAGGCAATCGTTAAAGAAGGTGCCATAGTCGATAAGGCTAATCAGGGTGATGAGGTTGAACTCATCACAAATCAAACTTGTTTTTATGGTGAGTCTGGCGGTCAAGTTGGTGATATTGGCACCGTAACTAGCGAGGCTGGCAGCGCTGATATCACTGATACCACAAAAACCTCATCTGGTTTATTTAGACATCACGCAACAATCACTTCCGGCACATTATCAGTTGGTGATGGCCTATCACTTGTTATCGATAGCAATAGACGCGCCATGACCAAAGCAAATCATAGCGCAACACATCTCTTACATGAGGCATTGCGCGAAGTGTTAGGAACACATGTGGCGCAAAAGGGCTCTCATGTTGGGCCAGACAGACTACGTTTTGATTTTTCTCATCAAAAAGCAGTGTCAGCTCCTGAGTTGTCCGAAGTTGAGGAGATTGTTAACAAACGTATCTTGATGAATAATGAAGTTACAACAAGGTTAATGACACCAGATGAAGCTATTAAAGAAGGCGCTTTAGCGCTTTTTGGTGAAAAATATGGTGATGAGGTGCGCGTTGTATCTATGGGCGGCGAAACGGATATTGAGGGGCGCGCCGCTTGGTCTGTTGAGCTTTGCGGCGGAACACACGTTAGCCGTACAGGTGAGATAGCCTTGCTAAAAATCGTTTCTGAAAGCGCAGTCGCAGGCGGTGTGCGCCGTATTGAAGCAGTGACACAAACTGGAGCCCGTCAGTGGATAGATGCACGCAATACACAACTAGTAAATATTGCAAACCTCTTAAAAGCATCTCCAGAACAAGTGTCAGAGCGAGTGGCAAGCCTGCTTGAGGAGCGTAAAAAGCTTGATAAAGAGGTTAGTGACTTGCGCCGTAAGGTGGCAACTGGTGGGGGCGTTAACAAGCAAGAAGCTGAGGTTATTGGCAATATAAGCTTTATTGGCAAAGTTCTTGACGATGTGCCTGCCAAAGATTTGAAACCGCTTGCTGATGAAATGAAATCAGCTTCTGACTCACTTGTCATTGTGCTTATTGCACGTAATGAGGGTAAAGCATCCATCGTAGTATCTGTAAGCAAGGATGCCACTTCAACATTTGATGCTGTAAGTCTTGTTCGTATTGGTTCTGAAGCGCTAGGTGGTAAAGGCGGCGGCGGCCGCGCTGATATGGCGCAGGCTGGTGGCCCAGATGGTGATAAGGCTGATGAGGCAATAGACGCCATCCGAACAGCCTTAAAGGCTTAGATTGCAGATTAAAAAAGGCGCCTTAAAGGCGCCTTTTTGTTCCGTTACAGAATTTTTATTTTGCCATTGCCGCTTGTAGATTTTGGTCAAGAGCGTCAAGGAATTGATCTGTCGTAAGGTAAGGCTGGTCCGAGCCAACAAGAAGCGCTAGGTCTTTTGTCATTTGTCCACGCTCAACTGTTTTCACACATACCTCTTCAAGTGTCTTAGCAAAAGTTTCAACTTCCGGCGTGTCATCAAAACGAGCACGGTATGTCAAGCCTCTTGTCCATGCAAAAATAGAAGCAATCGGGTTTGTTGACGTTTCTTTGCCCTGCTGATGCTGGCGATAGTGACGTGTCACAGTAC
>WTHW01000067.1 GCA_011526395.1 Alphaproteobacteria bacterium | reverse complement strand
ATGATATCCCAATCAAAACTGCAAGGGAGCCGAAAATGATTTTTAATGCATTATTATCAAGGTAAGAGGCTAGAATGGCGCCGCCAAAAGCACCAATAAATACAGACGGGCCAAGCTGTTTGATAAGTTGGAAGTCCACATTGCCAAGACGAAAATGAGAGCGTGCAGAAATGATTGAGGTTGGCACAATAATCGCAAGAGACGTGCCAACTGCGACATGCATAGGGGTTGTTGTATGAATACCACTTACTTCAAGCAAATAGGCCAATATTGGCACAATCACAATGCCGCCGCCAACGCCAAGCAAGCCTGCTAAAAATCCCGAAATAACGCCTGTTAACAACAATGGCACCACAAAATATAAAAGCGTCAAAATATGAGAGAATTCAATAGCCATAGAAGAACGGTTCCAAAGATTATACAGGTTACGATTTTTTCGTGACGACCCTTTTGAAAAAATGATACAACACGAGTCACTTTAAAGACACATATTTGGCGATATAAATATATTGCTTATCCGCTAGCATGGGAAACTCTTATGGACGTACTAAGCCTCGTAAAAGATAAGTCACTGATCAAAACAGATGCCTACATTAATGGTCAATTTGTGAAATCGACATCTGGTAAAACTTTTGAAGTTACAAACCCTGTTGATGGTTCAGTTATTGCACAAGTCGCTGATTGCGGCGCTGACATGATGGCACAGGCGATTGATGCAGCAGAGATTGCACAAAAAAGCTGGGCAGCAAAAACAGCCAAAGAGCGCTCACAAATCTTGCGCAAATGGTATGATCTTTGCATGGAAAATGCCGACGACCTTGCCATTATCCTAACAGCTGAAATGGGCAAACCTCTTGCAGAAGCCAAAGGCGAAATTGGATATGGCTCTAGCTTTATTGAATGGTTTGCGGAACAGGCAAAGCGCGTACAAGGCGAAGTGTTGGAAAGCCCTTTTGCGGATAAAAAATTCTTAACCTTGCGCCAACCAGTGGGTGTGTTCGGCGCCGTTACGCCGTGGAATTTCCCGAATGCTATGATCACACGCAAAGTCGCACCGGGCATTGCAGTTGGTTGTGCCTGTGTCCTAAAGCCTGCTGAACAAACACCGTTATCAGCTCTCGCTCTCGCCGAATTGGCACATCGCGCTGGCATACCAGCTGGTATCATGAATATCATACCGGGCCTTGATGCACCTGCCTTAGGCTCAGTGATGTGCGAAGATAACCGCGTACGCAAATTGACATTCACAGGTTCAACCGAAGTTGGCCGCATCCTCATGCGCCAGTCTGCTGACACAATCAAAAAGATATCACTAGAACTCGGCGGGAACGCCCCATTAATCATCTTTGATGATGCCGATATTGATGAAGCTGTTGAAGGTGCGATCGCCTCTAAATATCGCAATGCTGGCCAAACTTGTGTTTGCGCAAACCGTTTATTTGTACAATCTGGCATTTATGACAAATTCGCCGCAGCTCTGAGCGCAAAAGTTGCTGAAATGAAAGTTGGCAATGGCATGGATGACGGCATTGTCCAAGGTCCAATCATTGATGAGCAAGGTTTTGAGAAGGTCAAATCTCATGTAGAAGATGCCACATCAAAGGGCGGCGAGATCATAACAGGTGGCAAGCCTCATGAATTGGGCGGCACATTCTTTGAGCCAACTGTGATTACAGGCGCAACATCTGATATGAAAGTCTATTCAGAAGAAACATTTGGCCCCCTTGCCGCCTTGTTTAAATTTGAAACTGAAGAAGAAGTCATCGCTGCTGCAAATGATACTATCTTTGGTCTAGCAGCTTACTATTTCACAAAGGATGTTGGTCGTATCTTCCGTGTTGGTGAAGCGCTGGAATATGGCATGGTCGTCGCAAATACTGGCGCCTATTCATCAGAAGTTGGCCCATTTGGCGGCGTCAAAGCATCTGGTCTTGGCCGTGAGGGCTCAGTCCACGGTGTTGACGAATTCTTGGAAATGAAATTGATGGTTGTTGGCGGCGTATAGGCGAAACACAAACTGCAGTAATTAAAAAGGGCTCTTCCATAGAGCCCTTTTTTAATGCCTAACTTCGTAACAATCTTATCAAGGCTGATGTATCGTTACGACCAAAGCCTTGTTTAGATAGCTCATCATAATAGCCTGAAACTATTTCGGTGATTGGTAATGGCGCGCCGTTGCGATTAGCCTCATCAAAACAAATCTGCAAATCCTTGCGCATCCAATCCAGCGCAAACCCAAAATCAAATTCATCTTCAATCATCGTATGGCC
The DNA here is from genome assembly GCA_011526395.1 of Alphaproteobacteria bacterium. Lineage (GTDB taxonomy): Bacteria > Pseudomonadota > Alphaproteobacteria > Puniceispirillales > Puniceispirillaceae > UBA685. The sequence goes on along the minus strand of WTHW01000067.1, from coordinate 3,048 downwards.
GCGATTGACCATTTGCCAGCTTTGGGCAGCGCCGCCAGACACAACATCAAGTGCGCGCGTCATATCTAGACCTGCTTTCTGACCAAAATTCAAAGCCTCAGATAAGCCTTGTACAAGGCCAGCAATACAAATTTGATTCACCATTTTAGTTAACTGACCGGCACCTGATTCACCCATCAATGTCACTTTGGCGCCATAGCATCCCATGAGCGCCTCTGCTCTATCAAAGTCAGATTCATTGCCGCCAACCATCACGGTCAATTTGCCATTTTCAGCGCCAGCTTGCCCACCAGATACAGGTGCATCAAGGAAGCCAAAACCATGTGATTGCGCGATATCATGAAGCTGGCGAGCGACATCGGCAGATGCTGTTGTGTTATCAATGAACACAGCACCTGTTTCCATTGTCGAAAAGGCGCCGTCAGTGCCTGTTGTCACCTCTTTGATATCATCATCATTGCCAACACAGGCAAATACAAATTCAGCACCTTGCGCTGCCTCAGCAGGTGTGCTGGCCACACGGCCACCATATATTGATGCCCAATCATGTGCCTTTTGCAGTGTGCGATGATAGACACACACATCATGACCAGCCTTTGCCAGATGCCCCGCCATGGGCGCGCCCATGACCCCTAAACCTAAAAACGCAACTTTTGCCATGATATCATTTCCTTTATTTGCCAGCTTTTATTCCACCTTGCCAAGTTAGTGCGAGAATAGTCAAAAAGCCAGCATTGCGTCTCCATAAAAGCACTAGCTATTACGCGCTAGTTAATGCTAGATAGAAGACATTGCGACATGAAACATATGACTGGGGCCTTATGTCCGTTTTATCTACTGGCGAAAAAATTGAAATCTTAATCTCAGAAGCTGAGATTACAGCACGCATTAACGCATTATCTCATGATATCAGCCATCATTACAAAGACACAAAACAGCTTGTTGTTATTGGGTTGTTGCGTGGCTCATTTGTCTTTATTGCCGATTTAGTGCGCCATATTAACCTGCCAGTTGAAGTGGACTTCATGACGGTATCATCCTATGGCGATGAGATGGTATCATCACGACAAGTGCGCATCATCAAAGATCTTGAGACTGATATCAAAGATAGAGATGTACTTATTGTCGAAGATATTATCGACACAGGACATACATTAAGTCAGGTGATGGATATTTTGAAAACCCGCTCGCCGAAGTCATTGAAAATTTGCACATTATTGAACAAACCAAGCAGACGAGAAATTGATGTGGCTATCGATTGGGTTGGGTTTGATATACCAGATGAATTTGTCATCGGTTATGGCATTGATTACGCCCAACAAGGGCGTAATCTGCCTCATATTGCCATTGTCTGCAAATAATTGCGTCTAGCTTAAGAACGCATCTTCATAAGGATATTCAGATAGAGGAACACAGCCATCATCTGTGACAACCACTTGTTCTTCTAGCTTCACGCCTTCTTTACCGCCGACTTCACCAGTGTAGGCTTCTACACATAATGTCATGCCAACTTCGACTGTGCCGCCATAGCCATGCTCTTCGACATCTTCTGGATAGCGGATAGATGGATATTCATCACACAAGCCAATACCATGAGCAAGCACACCATAACGAAGGGCGCGATATTGCTCAGGAAGACGATGCGCTTGTTTAGTTACCTCAGCAAATGTCATTCCAGGCTTAATGAGTGAAATATTTGTCATAACATGCTCATGAGCATCACGATAAAGTGTCTTTTGCTCTTCTGTTGGCTTTGCATCACCAACCATCCATGTGCGCGAAATATCACAACAATAACCATATGTTGATATCAAATCTGTATCAAAGGCTAGCAAATCACCTTCTTCCATAATGCGCGGACCACATTCTTGGAACCATGGGTTTGTACGCGGGCCTGATGACATGATGCGTGTTTCAATCCATTCGCCGCCCCTGCGAATATTGCCAGCATGAAGTGCGGCCCATACATCATTTTCTGTCACGCCAGGACGAACAACAGCGCGCATTTCATCAATGGCACGCTCGCACGCGTAAATGGCGCAGCGCATGGCATTCAATTCGTTTTCATTTTTGATAGACCGTCCCAATTCTGTCAGCGCCTGCCCGTCAAGAATCGTAACGTTATGCCCTAACAACGCGGCATAGCCTGCATTTTCAATCTTATCAATGGCCAGGCGCTTATTACCTGGCGCATAGTGATGCATGATATCAACAATTTCTTTTGCAAAATGCTGTGCATGCAACTCTGTTTGATCACCTGTTTCAAAATAGAAAAATGAGGCGCCACCGCGAAGCTCACCAACCAATGGTAAATGCGCTGATAAATGTTCACAATTATGGAAATCCCACAAAATGACATTGCCTTCTGGCGGCACAAAACAGGCTCTTGCTGCATTATGTGTCGTCCATAATTGCATGTTGGTTGTATCAGTTGCATAGCGGATGTTGAGCGGGTCAAACAATAGCAAACCTGCACAATCATGAAGACGGATTTGCTCTTGCAGACGTGATAAACGATATTCGCGAAGCTCTGGCATATTTGGCGCTGTGAGACCTGCTTCAGCCCATTCAGCAAACGCAAGGCCTGTTGGACCAATTTCCACTCTATCGTTGTCATCCGGCGTCATATCTGCCTTTAGATGCGCACGGCGTGATGGATCAATTTTACGATTAGAGCCAACAACGAGGCTATTATTCATCATATCATCCATGATGTCTCTCCCATAACAAACTCAACTAGCCGTCCCAATGATGATATGATAATAAGACTGCAGATACTAACTGCATTTCCTCAAATACGCCCTGCTATGTCGATTTTAATGGATTACGCCCTTAACGCTACCTAACTATTAGCCACATCAACAATAAGGCGGCCTTTTACTTCACCTTTTAGTATTTTCTTGCCTGCTTCAGGCAAATCAGCAAGCGTAATCACCGCGCTCATGTCAGCCAGACGGTCTTTTGGCATATGTTCTGCCACTCTATCCCATGCCACAACACGCTGCTCGTAAGGTCGCATTACAGAATCAATGCCTAGCAAGTTTACAC
>WTHW01000008.1 GCA_011526395.1 Alphaproteobacteria bacterium | reverse complement strand
CAAATTCAGATGCGGCGACATGCGCAGGATCAACTAATTTGAGCTGGTCATATCTGGTGAAGTCCGGGATTTTGGCATCTGCAGCAACGTAACCGTTCACCATTGTAATGCGTTCACCTTCTTCACGCAGCCCCTTAGCCTGATGCACCACCATATTTCCTTGCTGCATGACTGCGTAACCAGGTCCTGGCATGGCAGGCGAGACTATGCGGTCTGCAGGCACTTCACGTCCCTGCGCAGCAAATTCTGCCATTTCATGCTTTGTACCTCTGAAATATTGAAACTCGCCGCCAGTTACAGACTTCGGGTCTGTCACAAACATCACGTAATCATAACGCAACGTATCCACATGCCATTTATCAACATTTTTGCCTATTTCGAATGGGTTATAATTTAAATGACCTAGTTGATGCCCGATGCTATGCGGCAACAGTTCAACACCTGCTATCTCTGACATAAAATTAGTCACATCTGGCGACAAGCAAAGATCACGCAAAAACCGTGAACGAAAAACACCTCCTCTTGTGTTTCTATCAATTCGGGCATTTGATGATGTGAATTCTGATAATTGACGGCAAACATCGAGTAGGCAAGCGGCTCCCTCATCACTTAATACACGGAAAATTGAACTGACAGCAAAGTCGGAGGGACATTCAGCAATTTCCTGCTCGCGATAACCAAAATCAGACAATGTTTCAATTATCTCAGGTGCTTCAAGTGCTAAATGCTTGGCAGGCATAAAGTCAGGTTCCGATGTCAACCACTCAAAACCATTTGGCAACGTATCACCCCAATTCGAATACACCATCTTGCACCATCCGTTCTTTATTTCTTCAATTTTCACTATCGTGTTTAGAGGCCTGCTTCAAGTCTGTTTTTCACATTTCATTATAAACCACACTTGCACCGCGTCCTTCGCACTTATAGGCTCATCTTAAAAGAAAATATAACAGGACAATAAGCTGTGCAGTTTGCGACTATGACACTCGAAAATATGCCTGTAATTTCAGTGGACCTAGAAACTACTGGATTGAATACAGCCCATGATCGTGTAATTCAAATTGGTATGATCAGCCCCAAAGTGGCAGGCAGCGCTCATCAAACTCTTGTGAACCCCGGCATATCAATACCAAAAGCGAGCACTGAAATTCATGGAATTAGCGACGATGATGTTGCTTATGCGGAGCCATTTTCACTTGCTTTTCAACACTGCCGCGACGCTATGAAAGACAAGGTCGTCATAGGATACAATATAGGTTTTGACCTTGCTGTTATCAGCTCAGAAACAGAGAGACACGGTATGGATTGGCAACTTGGGCCAGCTTTGTGTTTGCGCCAGTTAGCTACGGTTGCTCTAGGTCAAGATGCCATGCTTATGATGGGCGATTTAGATGCACTTGCCACCCATTACCACATTGATAAGACAGCACGACATAGTGCTCTTGGGGACGCTGAAATCTGTGCCAAATTATATTATGCAATGATAACAGATTTGCAGGCAAAATCGATCAACACATACGGCGATGCAAAACGCGCCGTTGCCGCCTTAGACCAGCAACGAATAGCCACCACAAGAGCTGGGTGGATTGATGTAGCTAGTTTAAAACAACCAAATCTTTTCTCACGACCTCTTGCACGCATAGACCCCTACCCTTACCGTCATCGCATTCATGAAATAATGATGACAGCGCCTCTTATCCTAACGCCGAATTGCACTTTGCAAGAAGCGGCCATACAGCTCCGCGAGACTCGTCATGATTGCGCTTTTGTTGGACACTCATCAAACGACATTAAGGGCATAATATCAGAGCGTGATATCGTTCGCGCGATCGCCATGCCCATCAACGAAGTCCAAAGAGCGCGAGATATTGCGATTGAGGATATTATGTCATCCCCTGTGATTTGCGTGCAGGAGACTGATTTTATGCATGTAGCTTTAGGCCGCATTGCTAGGCATGATATTAGGCATTTGGGTGTCATTGACGGCCAAGGAAATATGACAGGCTGGCTATCTACAAGAGAACTGATTAGACAACGTGTGAGCGAAGCCATAGTTATCGGAGACGAAATAAATTCCGCACAATCAAGTGATGAATTAGGTAAGGCTTTATCAAATTTGCCCAGTTTGGCAGCCTCTCTCTCAAAGGAAAATGTGGCAAGCGCTGATATATCAAGTGTGATCAGCGGCGAATATCGAGCAGCCTTAAGTAGAAGTACAGCATTAGCTGAAGCAAAAATTATCAAAAGCTTAGGCCCTGTGCCTCGAGAATATGCTGTATTGATTCTTGGCTCTGGAGGACGTGGAGAAAGTCTGCTAGCCGCCGATCAAGATCATGCAATTATTTATGACGATAAAACAAAACCAATTGATGTAACAGAAGCACAAAACATACAAAATTGGTTTGAAGCACTGGGAAGTGAGATATCTGACATACTGCACGAAGCTGGTATCCCTTATTGCAATGGTGGCGTAATGTCTTCTTCGCCAAAATGGTGTAAATCACTTACAGGTTGGCGAAAGACGATAGGCCAATGGTCAAGAAAAGCACGGCCAGACGATTTGCTAAGCGCTGATATCTTCTTTGATTTTGCGGTGGTTTATGGTGATTCCCATCTAGGCTGGTCACTCCAGCAAGCCATTGCCGGCAGAGCCGTGCGAACGCCACAATTTTTAAAGTCTATTTCTGGTTCAATAGGTCAACATCATGGTGGCACCAATCTGTTTGGAAAATTAAAGACCAAAAATGGGCGATATCAAATTAAGCTTCACATGTTATTGCCTTTGATAGAGTCTTTACGTGTACTTGCTGTATCAAAAGGCCTGCATGCACGAAATAGCCACGAGCGCGCAAAGCAACTATTTGAAACACGAACTGTGCCAGTCGAAATTTTACAAATTTCTGAGGATATCCAATTTTGTATGCAGCTTGTGCTACGTCAGCAAATAGAAGATATCGCAGAAGGCTTAGCACCCATCACAGACATAAATTTGGATGGCATTTCAAAACCAGAGCAAAAACGATTGAAGACGATATCTAGCCGTGTCAGCCGACTAGACCAAATGCTACAAGACACTTTATTTTAATTTATTAGGAAAAAAATCGATTACGATTCTTGAGCATTAAGATATCTTTCAATCACTGCCGAAAATTGTTCAAAATACTCTTTTACTTTTTTCGGCCCAACACCATTAATCGACAAAAAAGCTTCTTCGGTAGTTGGTTTGTAATATGCCATCTCCATGATAGCTTTATCTGTAAAAACAACGTAAGCTGGCACATTCTTTGATTGGGCTATTTCCAGTCGTAGCGCTTTTAGTTGCCCAACAAGACCAGCATCTTCGTCTCTAATCACAGTCTCTTTTCGGCTCTGACGCACTGCAATTTTTGTCTCTTTTTCACTGATGAAACCAGCAGTAAAACTTTTTCGGCCTGCCAAGATGTCATCGCCTAGTTCAGTCACTTCCAAAGCACCAAAGCGCTCAATATTAACTTTCACAATTGCCCGAGCCACTAGCTGGCGCATTATCGTCTGGAAGAACGCCTTACTGTGATTAATGCCTTTTCCGTATGCGCTGAGCCCATCATGCGCTTTCTCTTTTACTTTAGCGCTATCTGACCCTCGAATCACATCGATGATGTGACTAGCACCGAAGAATTGGCCAGTTTGATAAATGGCTTCAATGACATAACTTGCTTCTGATGAATAATCACGAACATCGGGTGGTGCCAAACAATTATCACAATTTCCGCAAGGTGCTGACGCATCATCAAAATATGCTAATAACACCTGCCTTCTGCAGTCGGTGGTCTCACAATACCCAAGTAGTGCCTCTAGTCTTGCATATTCACTGAATTTGAAATTATCATTACCCTCAGCTTCAAAAATCATGCGTTGCCGCTTTACCATATCTTGCAAGCTGTAAAACATAATCGTATCAGAAGGCTTGCCATCGCGCCCTGCACGACCAATTTCTTGGTAAAAGGCCTCTACTGATGATGGCAAACTTGCATGGATAACATAGCGTATATCTGGCTTATCAATCCCCATGCCAAAAGCAACTGTGGCAACCATAACCATGTCATCTTCAGTCATAAACCTATCTTGACAGTTTTGACGATATTCTTGGTCCTTGCCTGCATGATAAGCCCAGGCATTGACACCTCGATCAGACAAATATGCTGCCAATTGATCAGTTTCATTTCGAGACAAACAGTAAATGATACCATTTTCACCGCTACGACCTTGCACAATCTCGGTGATTTGCTGATTAACATTGTTTTTAGGCGCAACAGATAGGGATAAATTTGGACGATCAAAGCCGTGCACGATAATTCGCGCATTACCTTCACATAGCTTTTGAGCAATATCACGCCTTGTGGCACTATCTGCTGTTGCTGTAAATGCTGCAATTTGGGCTGACGGGAAAGTATCTCTTAATTGAGATAAGGCTTCATAGTCAGGTCGAAAACCAGAACCCCATTTTGAAATACAATGTGCTTCATCAACAACAAACATACCGATGGGTAACTTTTGCAACGCTGCTATCATCCGAGGCTGCATCAAGCGCTCTGGGCTTAGATACAAAATATGACAATCATCTGATGCAAACCGGCGCCACGATATAACATTATCATCATAAATTTGCCCTGAATGTATCATTTCAGCGGCAATGCCAATTTCCTTTAATGAGGCGACTTGATCGCTCATTAAAGCGACGAGAGGTGAAATAATGATGGTTTTGCTAGTTCGTGTAATTGCTGGCAACTGATAGCAAAGAGATTTGCCAGCCCCTGTTGGCATAACAGCGAGGATGTTTTCGCCTGATGTGATGGAAGAGATAATATCTTCTTGGCCCGCTCGGAAATCTGAAAAACCAAACACGGTTTTTAAGGCATCTTTTATTCGTGTTCTGTCATGCATTATTATTGCGGTATCTCTTTTTGTCTTCAGGACATCACACCAACACAGCACCTAATAGGTTTCAAGAGGTTGGCGACGTTTTTAAAATAAAAAATCCTGCAAAATCAAAAAAGACTTTGCAGGATTTTAAGTGGCAGGAGCGGAGGGACTCGAACCCACAGCCCCCGGTTTTGGAGACCGGTGCTCTACCAATTGAGCTACACTCCTTCAAGGTTGTGTAAGGGATAGCAAATCTCAAGCGAATTTCCAACCGCAAATCGTAACTAATTCAGATAAACAGCCCTAAAATAAAAAACACCTGCAAGCATTGTAGCTTGCAGGTGTTTAGATTTACAAAAAGACGAAAAAGTCTTTCGTTACTTAATGATTGAAGCGACCACGCCGGCGCCGACTGTACGGCCACC
>WTHW01000051.1 GCA_011526395.1 Alphaproteobacteria bacterium | reverse complement strand
ATTATAGGAAATTATGATATAAAATCCACAAAATTCCAATAAAGGCAGCGCCTGTTGTGAAAGAGGCTATGTTTGCACGTTTTGGCTCTGGCGCTTGTGTGATTGGTTTATCTTGCTCTTCCAACTTATCTAGCCACTTTGGCAACAAGGTCGCAAAGCGCATGATTTGAGCGCTAGCATCTTTGATAAGCTTTTCAGGATTTGTTTGTGATTGCACCCATTCAGCAGCAAGCGGCCGTGATAATTCCCACATATCCGCTTTTGGATTCAGCTGGCGAGCGACACCTTCTGCCATAACGATTGTTTTTTGCAGTAATGTGAATTGTGGCTGGACTTCGATATCAAAGCGCTTAGAGATACGTAAAATTTGTCCCATAATTTGGCCAAGCGATACATCACCAAGCATTTTACCAAGTAAAGGTTCAATCACCGCTCGGATATTTTGAGAGAATAAATGCAAAGGCACTTTATGGCTTATCATGCCAGCATCTGCGTGAAGCCTGGCGACTTCATCATAATTGCGATCTAGGATAGCTATCATCAGGCGCCCCAGGAATAATCTGTCTTCAGGGGCAAGATGGCCCATAATGCCAAAATCAATCGGGACGAGAAGCCCATCATTATCCACAAATACATTGCCGGGATGCATATCAGCGTGAAAATAACCATCTCGGAACACTTGATTGAAAAAGCTTGAGGCTGCCGCATTTGTAAGAGCATCAATATCATGTCCACGTGCGATGAGCCCCTCAACATCATCAAGGCGCAACCCATCAACCCATTGCGTGACAAGCATATCTTGTGCGCAATATTCAAGATACATGCGTGGGATACGTATCCCTTTGTCATTGATAAGGTTTTCAGCGAGCCTGCCACCGGCAGCGGCTTCCATACGCAAATCGAGTTCTATCTCACATAATTGTTGAAATTCCTCGACAGCTGCGACAAGGCGAAGGCGTGATAAGGCAGGCGTGATACGAGAGACAAGCTTCGCCATAGCCTCAAAGAAAGTGACATCTTTTTGCATGCGGCGCGCAATATCTGGGCGCAATAATTTCACAGCAACAATATCACCATTATGCAAAGTTGCTTTATGAACTTGTGCGATTGATGCGGCGGCAACTGGTTTATCATCAAATTCAGCAAATACATCTTCTAGCTTTGCTGATAAGGCTCTTTCAACTTGCCTGCGCGCGATCCTTGGTGAAAAAGGCGGAAGTCTGTCTTGTAACTCAGAGAGACCAAGCGCCAAATCAGGGCCGATTAAATCTGCTCTTGTAGACAGCGCCTGACCGAATTTGATGAAGCCAGGTCCCAAACGCTGCAAGGCATTACATAGTGCCACGCCGGCATCTGTTTCAATGCGCCCGAAGGTTATTGCTTTATCAAGTATGGTTAAAATGCGCCGAAGCCAAACTGGTAGAATGGTGATTCGGCCAAGATGATGAAGGGCGCCAGCTCGTCCAAGATGCCAACAAATTGCTGGCAATCTTAGTATGAGCTTTATTGTTAACAGCACCGAAGAGATCATCAGTCAAGTTTCCAGCCAGAATGTATTGCCGCAATACCTCCTGATAAATTGCGGTATCGCACTTGTGCAAAGCCTGCTGTAACCATCATATCTGCCAATTCATATTGATCTGGGAATTGGCGGATTGATTCGACAAGATATTGATATGAGTCCCTATCTTTGGCAACAAGCTCGCCCATTTTTGGCAGAATCTTGAAAGACCATTCATCATAAATTTTTGACAAGAGCGGGTTATCAACTGAAGAGAACTCAAGACAGCAAAAGCGACCGCCCGGCTTTAAGACGCGATATATCTCTGATAAGGCGACATCACGGTTTGTTACATTGCGCAAACCAAATGCGATGGTTGCTCTATCAACAGATGCTGTCTCTAGCGGTAGTGATTCTGCGTTACCAACAATCCAAGATAACCTGTCTTGATAAGGACGCATGACAGCGCGCGCTTTACCAGCTTGGAGCATTTCCTCGTTAATATCGACAATATGAACATTCCCGCCGCCGCGTTTTAAAAAACGCAAAGCAACATCGCCAGTCCCACCTGCCAAATCCATAAGGGTCTGATTTGGTTGTGGTGCGAGCCAATCCATGAGTGCATCTTTCCACAAACGGTGTACGCCCATAGACATCAAATCATTCATAATGTCGTAATTTTTAGCCACTGAATTAAAGACATTTTTGACAAGCGATTCTTTTTGATCGCGTGGCACTGACTGAAAGCCGAAATCAATCTCATCAGATTTTGCGTCTGATGCCATGTCAGTTTGTGCGCGTGTCTTGTCAGAAATATCGTTCAGGCGATCTGTCATAATGGGGTCTCGTATTCCGTCGGCTTGAGATGATAACATTATAGCCATCATCTTCGATAATAGTCACAATATGTCTCTTGTGTCTTTGATTTAGTCCACAGATGAGCTAAATGCAATGAGAGCGTCGCAAACAAGCAAGAGTCAAACATGCCAGAACTACCTGAAGTAGAGACTGTTAGAGCCGCGTTAGCACCTGTGATGACTGGCGCGCGAATCGTTGGTGTCGATATTAGGCGACCTGATTTGCGCTGGCCGCTACCTTCATCTCTTTACGATGATCTTCACAATAAAAAAGTATCCTTTGTGGGACGGCGTGCCAAAATTATTGTGATAGCTGTCGAAGAGAAAGCCATCATGCTTCACTTAGGTATGTCAGGCTCTGTTCGAATTTCATCGCACAAGCCAAATGCAAAGCCACATGATCATATTGAGTTACAAGTCTCAAACGGGCAAGAAACCCATTATATCACGCTGAATGACCCACGCAGATTTGGCTATGTTGATAGTGTGTTGTTGGATGATTTATCAGCGCATCCATCTATGTCCCAGTTGGGCCCTGAGCCTGTTGCGATTGAAGATCAAACTCTGCAAGTTGGCGATATTGTTGATTTGCCATACCTAAACCAAGCATTAGCGCAGTCAAAATCGCCCATTAAATCTTTTTTATTGGATCAAAGGCAGATTGCAGGTCTCGGCAATATCTATGTATGCGAGGCTTTGCATCGCGCTGGCATTTCACCCAAAAGAAAAGCCTATACAGTGAAAGGGGCAAGAGCGGCGCGCTTGCTTCCTGCCATACAAAAGGTGCTTGAAGAGGCTATCTTACAAGGGGGGACATCCTTGCGTGATCATAAACAGCCAGATGGTAAGCTTGGATATTTCGTCCAATCCTTGTTGGTATATGGCAGAGATGGTGAGCTATGCACAAGTTGCAAGACGCCCATAAAGGCGATTGTGCAATCAGGTCGCACCAGTTTTTATTGCCCTCAATGTCAAAGATAGATACTGTTAATTTAACAGACATCATGCTCAAAATAGGCGCGTTCTCTGGGCTTAGCTCGATATCATGAAGGGTGGATATATTTCATGACCATAAAAAGTTTGAATAATGTGCGCCTTGTTTTGATGGCTGTGATCATATTGCTTGGCATGAGCAGTCATGGGCGCGCTGATACGGCGTGGGTGGGTGATTTGCCAGTGCCAGCAGATGCCATGATACATACAAGTGATTCTGTTAATTTTGATTCGCCGTCTGGGCGCATCATTCGCTTTATATTTGAGACGCAAAAAGATGCCGCTGATATCACACGCTTCTATCGAAACAGACTTGCCGCTTTGGGATGGCAGTCAGTGGGTGATTCGTACACGCGCGGCACTGAAATATTGACGATTACAGAGCAAGCATCAGACAATAGCGCGAAATATCATTATAAGGTTGTGATTGGTCCTAATAATCAATAGCGATTTCCAGCCTATAAGGGTGCCGCAAAGTCGCAAAAACGCTTGACTTCAATCAATCACAGTCATATAAGGCATCCTCGAGATTCATTGAAACTTATATGAGGGCCGAAAATGGCAAATCATAAGTCTGCAAAAAAGCGTATTATCAGAAACGCAAAGCGCGCTGAAATCAACGGCGCACGTATTGGCCGTATTCGTACATTCATCAAGAAGGTCGAATCAGCGATCACAGCTGGTGACAAAGACGCAGCACAAGCTGCATTGCGCGAAGCACAGCCAGAAATCATGCGTGGTGTAAGCCGCGGTGTTTTGCACAAGAACACAGCTAGCCGCAAAATGTCACGTCTATCTGCACGTGTGAAAGCGGTATCTGCGTAAATCGCACAAAGCTGATAGAAAAGATTACAAGGCCGCTTGAAATAGAGCGGCCTTTTTTATTGCCCTCTTTTCTGATTCGATTTGGGCATGCAGTGATTCGGATAAGGCATTGCCTATGAGTCAGGCAGTTAGCTAGAATTTTTGATCGCTGACAGGCAAATTTAGCCTTAAAACTGTCAAGGAAAAAGAGTCTGTTTTTTGCAAAAATATTTGCTGATTCTGACCATTCTAGCTCTTGATCAATTTTCTTTTTCCGCCTTACTATGAATGCTCATGAGTTCGTGGGGAACCGGCACTGACACCCTTCCATCGAGGTTAGTGGATTTCACGTCTCTTTCAAATTTTATGTTTTTAGGGCGGTGTCATTCAATGGCTGAGGCAACCATGCAACAGGTGCAAGATTTATGGGCGGATATGACAACACGCCTGAAATCTGATCTTGGTGATGCGCAATGGCGCTCATGGATAAAGCCCCTGCAAGCTGTGTCTCTTACGCAAGGCACATTGACGTTAGCGGCATCAAGCCGCCTCAATAAAGAGCGTGTTATCAGCCAATATCTTGATAAAATCCGCCTGATGGCAAGCATGTCAGATCTTGGTGTTACAGATATTGAAATTACACTTCGCACGAGCCAGTCAGTCCAGCGAGCAAACACAGCGCCTCGCATGACTGAAATGCCTTTTCATGAGGCAGACAGCGCTCAACAGGGAACGCAAAATAAAGATAGCGAAACAAATGCCCTAGAAGGATTTGATAAGCGTTATACCTTTGATAATTTTGTTGTCGCAAAGCCTAATGATTTGGCTTATGCCGCCGCAAGACGTGTTGCAGAATCAGATGATGTCACCCCTTCATTCAACCCGTTATTCTTATATGGCGGCGTTGGGCTTGGTAAAACGCATCTGATGCACGCCATTGCTTGGGAAAGTCACAAACGTGACCCTAAGCGCAATGTGATATATTTGACAGCTGAGAAATTTATGAATCAGTTTGTCACAGCGTTGCGACGCAAAGATACAATGAGCTTTAAGGAACGTTTCCGTGCTGCGGATGTCTTAATGGTTGATGATGTACAATTCATGTCTGGGAAAGAATCGATCCAAGAGGAATTCTTTCACACATTGAATGAAATTGTTGATGAGGGCAGACAAGTGATTTTGTCAGCTGATAAGTCGCCATCAGATTTGGACGGTGTCAAAGAGAGACTTCGCTCTCGCATGGGCTGAGGCATGGTGGCTGATATCCATCCATCCAATTATGAATTGCGCTTAGGCATCTTGCAATCACGCCGTGAAGGTGTGTCAGTGAATGTGCCTGATGATGTGCTAGAATTTTTGGCAAGAAAAATTGTAACAAACATTCGTGAGCTTGAAGGTGCGCTAAACCGGCTGGTAGCGCATGCCACATTGGTTGGGCGCACGGTATCTGTGGAAATGGCGCGCGAGGTTCTCTCAGACCTACTGCGCGCTAGCAATCGTTTGATTTCAATTGAAGATATTCAAAAGCAAGTATCAGCTCATTACAATATCAGAGCAAATGATATGTTCTCATCTCGCCGGGCTGCTGCAATTGCACGCCCACGCCAAATCGCCATGTTCTTAGCAAAAGATTTAACGTCTCTATCTTATCCTGCTATCGGCCGCTCATTTGGTGGCAGAGACCATACGACGGTCATGCATGCGGTGAAGAAAATTGAAACACTTATCGCTGAAGATGGCGCATTATCAGCTGATATTGACTTGCTTCGCGGTCTGTTAGCAGACGGCGCTTAAATTTTAATTTCTTTCAAGACATTTTCACTGCCGATTCGCTTCCTCGTAATGATGGCTTTTTGTTTGGCTTCGTTTATGATGTGTGCCAAGATAAAAGAACCTTAAAAGCTATTGTAAAAACATAGGCTTAACTTTGGTAAAATCGTAGTGATTTGACTTTGAATGATTCAACCTAGCAGATAGTGATGAGACATTATTATGAGATTTACAATTGATAGAATGAGTTTGTTGCGCCCTCTTGGACATGTCAGTTCAGTGGTAGAGCGTCGGAACACAATTCCAATTCTGAATAACATGGTATTACGCACATCTGGCGGTCAGCTGTCTTTGACAGGGACTGATATGGATATGGACATTGTCACAGATGTCACATGTGCCGTCATGAGTGAAGGTGCGAGCACTGTATCAGCTCATATGCTAAATGACATTGTGCGCAAACTGCCTGAAGGCTCAGAAGTAGATATCGAGATGGCTGATGGGCATGCGCAAATCAGAGCTGGGCGCTCTAGCTTCCGCTTGCCAACTTTGCCAGTTGAGGATTTTCCAGCTATCTCAGCCAGTGAATTGCCGCATCAATTCTCTGTGACAGCAGCTGATTTGCGTGACATGATCGATACAACACGTTTTGCGATCTCAACAGAAGAAACACGCTATTATTTGAATGGTATTTATTTCCATAAATCTGCCAGCGATATGTTTTGTGCTGTGGCAACAGATGGTCATCGTTTGGCGCTGAGCCAGATGACAATGCCGCAAGGCGCATCTGACATGCCATCTATCATTTTACCACGCAAAGCAGTCGGGGAATTGCGTAAATTACTTGATGACCAAGAAGGTGATGTTCAGGTGTCTTTGTCAGAGACAAGAGCTGAATTTTCATTTGGTGTTGTGCGTTTGACATCAAAGCTTATCGATGGGTCTTTCCCTGACTATACGCGTGTGATCCCGCAAGGTAATGATAAGATTTTATCACTAGATAAAGCGGCATTTGCGGCGGCTGTTGACCGTGTATCAACAATCTCTTCAGACAAGACACGCTCTGTCAAAATGGCCTTGAATAATGGCACAGTCACATTATCTGCAAGCAATTCAGATGCCTCATCTGCCAATGAAGAGTTAGAAGTCTCTTATCAAGGTGATGCTATCGAAATCGGATTTAATGCGCGCTATTTGATGGAAATCACAGCGCAAATTCAGGGCGATGTGATGCAGATGTCATTGGCAGATGCCAGTGCGCCAAGCCTTATTCAAGCGCCAGGTGATGATGCGAATGTATTCGTTCTGATGCCAATGCGCGTCTAGTTTTACGCCTTTAGTGTTAAGTTAAGGCTGTTTGGAACAAGTAACAGGCAGGATATGTCCATCACTCATACAGGGGCAGGTGTTTTTGTCCGCTCTTTGACATTAACGCGTTTTCGTAACTACCCCTATTTGCGTTTGGATTTAGCAGAATGTGCTGGCAGTCCTGTGGTTTTATATGGACCAAATGGCGCTGGTAAAACAAATCTCCTAGAAGCTTTATCATTATTATCACCGGGGCGCGGTTTGCGCCGCGCGTCACGCGGTGATTTTTTGTATCACCAGCCTCTAGAAGGTCAATCGCCTGTCTGGGGGGTGGCCGCAGAGATTGAAACAACCATTGGCCCTATTCAAGCAGGTACAGGATTAGCAGCAGATAAGCCTGAAGGCGCCCGGCTTTTCAAATTGAATGGCGCAAAATCATCTGCAAGTCATATTGCGTCTTGTGTTGCTTTGTCATGGCTAACACCGCAAATGGATGGGTTATTTATTGGCTCACCTGCGAGCAGGCGCCGTTTTATCGACCGTCTTGTGATCGCATTTGACCCTGCCCATTCAGCGCGCTTGTCGCGCTATGAGAAATGGTATCGTGAACGCCAGAAGCTCATCCAAGATGGTGCTGATGAAACATGGCTAGACTCTCTTGAAACCCAATTAGGTGAGATGGGTGTTGCGATTATGGCAGCGCGGTCAGCTTTGGTGCGCGCTTTATCTGAGGCAGCTTATCAAGGTGATGAAGCGTTCGGGTTCCCCCGTGTTCATATGTCTATGGTAGGAGGTGGCTCACAATGGCTTGATCATGAGCCAGCTGCGGTTGTTGAAGATAAAATCAAGCAAGATGCAGCACAAAGGCGCCAATCAGGTGAATTGGCGATGCTAGGGCCGCAATCACAGGATCTTCATACCATCCATCTTGCTAAAAACCAGCCAGCACATTTAGCTTCAACAGGTGAGCAGAAATCCTTAATGATCGCAGCTATTCTAGCGCATGCGCGCTTGCAAAATAGCCGCCTGTCGCGCCCACCATTATTATTATTGGACGATGTTGCCGCCCATTTGGATGAAAGACGTCGTGCTTGTTTGTTCGCCGCCACAAACGAATTACAAGGCCAAGTTTGGTATAGTGGTACTGATAAAAGTTCTTTTGAAAAATTAACGTCTTTTGCGAAGTTTTTACATGTCGAAGACGGGAAAATCAGCTAGTATAGAATCCATAGGAAGCCTTAGGCGAATCAGCAGATAATAGCATAGGCAAAATAGGGATAGATAGCATGATGACTAGCGGCGAAACAGATCCTGACAACAACGTATCAGCAGATGATCAAAATATTGATTATGGCGCAGATTCCATCAAGGTTTTGCGCGGATTAGACGCTGTTCGCAAACGCCCTGGTATGTATATCGGTGATACTGATGATGGGTCCGGCCTTCATCATATGGTGTATGAGGTCGTTGATAATGCTATTGATGAAGCATTAGCAGGTCATTGCGATATTGTGCAGGTTATCATCAATGCTGATGGGTCTTTGTCAGTATCTGATAATGGTCGTGGTATCCCTGTTGAAATTCATTCTGAAGAGGGTGTGTCAGCCGCAGAAGTGATCATGACACAGCTTCATGCTGGCGGGAAATTTGATAATAATTCCTACAAGGTATCAGGCGGTCTTCATGGTGTTGGCGTGTCAGTTGTGAATGCGCTATCAACATATTTGCTTCTTGAAATTTGTCGTGATGGCAAACGCCATGAAATGCGATTTGAACATGGTGAAGCTGTTGCGCCATTGGCTATCACAGGGGACTCACCTGATTATAGCGGCACAAAAGTCACGTTCATGCCATCTGCTGAGACATTCTCGCAAATTATATTTGATTTTGCGATACTCGAACATCGTTTACGCGAGTTATCATTCTTGAATTCTGGTGTCAGAATTAGGTTAAGCGATCTGCGCGGTGCTGAGGAAAAGGTCTCTGAGTTTTATTATGAGGGCGGCCTTCTTGCTTTTGCGGATTATTTGAACCGCTCGCGCACGGCGCTTCATGATGCAGTCTATAGCGTGTCTGAAAAAGAAGATATCACTGTTGAGCTTGCTTTGGGTTGGACAGATTCATTCCATGAAACTTGCTTTTGTTTCACCAATAATATCCCACAAAGAGATGGCGGCACACATCTAGCAGGGTTTCGTGGCGCATTGACACGAGTGGTCAACCAATATGCCACTGAGACAGGTATCGCCAAGCGTGAAAAATTACAGCTATCTGGTGAAGATTGCCGTGAAGGGTTAACAGCAATTATTTCAGTCAAAGTCCCTGATCCAAAATTCTCATCTCAGACAAAAGATAAGCTTGTCTCGTCAGAAGTGCGTCCAATCGTCGAAAGCGCTGTATCAGACGCGCTAGGTCAATGGTTTGAAGAACATCCAGCTGAAGCACGCAAAGTGGTTGCAAAGGCATTTGAAGCAGCAGCAGCACGTGATGCGGCGCGTAAAGCGCGTGAATTAACACGCAAGAAAGTGGGCGGCGATATCACAAGCTTGCCTGGAAAACTGGCTGATTGTCAGGAGAAAGATCCTGCCAAATCAGAAGTGTTTTTGGTTGAGGGTGATTCAGCTGGCGGGTCTGCGAAGCAAGGAAGAGATAGAGCCAATCAAGCTATTTTGCCATTGCGTGGTAAAATCTTGAATGTGGAAAGAGCGCGTCTTGATAAAATGCTATCGTCTGCTGAGATTGGCACACTTATCACAGCGATTGGCGCAGGTGTTGGCAATGCTGACATGGATATTGAAAAAGTCAGATATCATAAAATTGTGATTATGACAGATGCTGATGTTGATGGCTCACATATTCGCACCCTATTGCTTACCTTCTTCTTCCGTCATATGCGCCCGCTTATTGAAAAAGGGTATTTATATATCGCACAGCCGCCTCTATTCCGCGCGAAAAGGGGTCAGTCAGAGGTCTATCTAAAGGATCAAAAAGCGCTAGATAATTATCTCGTTGAAGCCGGCCTAAAAGAAGCGCGTCTTGCCAATGACCAAGGATTGCAAATGGCAGGTGC
Organism: Alphaproteobacteria bacterium; assembly: GCA_011526395.1. Lineage (GTDB taxonomy): Bacteria > Pseudomonadota > Alphaproteobacteria > Puniceispirillales > Puniceispirillaceae > UBA685. The sequence continues at coordinate 7,154 of WTHW01000051.1, read as the reverse complement.
TGATTTAAGAGAGGCAGTTGATGCCTCTATCAGCCAATCAAGAATGATCACAGCGATATCGCGAAGTGAGCAGGCAAAATCTGTTATCGAACAAGCGGCCATTGCTGGGATATTGAATGCTAATATGTTGTCAAATCAAGATGCAGCCTCTTACCTTGCAACACGGCTTGATGCGTTGGCGCCTGAGCTAGAAAAAGGATGGCAGGGCATGATTGAAGATGGCGCAAATGGCAATCAGATTGTTGTGCGCCGTGTATTGCGCGGTATCGAAGAGCGTCACATCATTGATGCCAAGCTTGTATCATCGCCTGAAGCACGTGCGCTTGATGAACAAGCTGGTGCGCTGCAATCTATCTTTGAAAAGCCATTGCGTTTTGAATCATCTTCAAAGGTTGAGATGATTACAGGTCCAATTCACCTGTCTGATCATGTGATGAATTTGGGTCGTAAAGGCGCGCAAGTATCTCGCTATAAGGGTCTGGGCGAAATGAACCCTGAGCAATTATGGGAGACAACATTAGACCCAGACGCAAGAAGCTTCTTGCAGGTTAAGGTGACCGAAGAAGAAGAGGCAGATAACGCATTTTCAACATTGATGGGTGAAGCTGTTGAAGAACGCCGCGCCTTTATTCAAGAAAATGCTCTTAAAGTCTCTCACTTAGACGTTTAAATAAGGAAATGCCAAAGATGACAGAAAAGACAAACCCGTCTGAGATGTCATCACAATCTGCTGAGTGGCAATTAACGTCTCTTCGCAAAGGCCCGTTTGATCCACAAAACCTAGTGAAGATCAGATGGCTTGCACTGGCAGGACAACTGCTTGCTTGCCTGATCATACAATTTGGCTTTGGCTATGAATTTCCATTTACTGAAGCGCTTGGCGTGATTGTCACATCCGCATTTGTGAATTTGGGCATTGATCAACGCAACCGTCACCTTAAGAGCATTCATCCCTTCGAGATTATGCTTGCCTTATCGTTTGACGTTATCCAGCTTGCTGGCCTCATTTACTTAACAGGTGGTTTGCTGAATCCCTTTTTCATTCTGTTATTGGCGCCTATTGTTGTCTCAGCCGCGATTTTAGAATTACGCGCAACCTTATTTTTATTGCTGTTGGTAATTATTTTAGCATCTTTGCTATCAGTATATCATTTGCCTTTGCCATGGCAGGATAGCCAATTTGTTGTACCGCAATTATTTTTATTTGGCATTTTGGTCGCATTGATTATTTCAGCAGTCTTTATTGCCTTTTACACGTGGTATCTTGCAAATAACACAAGAGAACTAGCGAACTCATTGAATAAGGCGCAATTATCGCTTGCTTCTGAACGTGAAGCACTTGCACTTGGCCGGCTTGCCACTGCGGCGGCACATAAATTAGGCTCGCCGTTAAATACTATCTCACTCATCAGCCATGATCTTGTGAAGCAAATCAAAGAGGATGATCATCAAGCTGAAGATTTGCATTTGTTAAATCGTGAGGTTGAACGGTGTCGTATCATTTTACAAGAGCTAGACCAAGATGCGACAAGGCCATCTGACCAAATCGCATTTGCACTGCCTGCAAGCGAGGTTGTGCAGTCATTAGTGGCCCCAATCCTCGCAGATATGTCTCATGAAGTCATATGGGATATTCGGGGTGTTGATGATGCTGATGAGCCTATTATGTATGGACGCCCTGAGCTAAAATATGCATTGGAAACTATTTTAGATAATGCTGATGGTTATGCAAAAAATTATGTTACATTTGGCGTTTCATGGGACAGTGATATGCTTATGATTTCAATCAGTGATGATGGTAAGGGATTTAGTAAATCAATAATAAACCGGTTTGGACAGCCTTTTAATACCACCCGAAAAGGTCGTGATGGTCACAGGGGGCTAGGTCTTTACCTTGCTATGAGTCTTGTTGAAAATTCGGGCGGTGTCATGCGTATCTCAAATGCAGATGAAGGCGGGGGAAGAGTTGTCATTCACATACCGCGTGCCTATATCTAGATCAGGAGATACAGGCTGATGAGCGACAAAACGCTATTAATTCTAGATGATGACGCCCCTTTGAGAAAGAGGATGGCTCGTGCGATGGAGCAAAATGGCTTTATCGTATCAATGGCTGATTCTGTCCAAGAAGGCATTGTCATGGCAAATGATGTGGTGCCGAATTACGCCATTCTAGATTTAAAACTAGAAGATGGAAGTGGTTTGGAAGTTGTCAAAGCTCTTCAAGCGGTGAATGCTGAGTGCCGCATTGTTATATTGACGGGCTTTGGCAATATCGCAACGGCCGTTGCAGCCGTAAAAGCTGGTGCGCTTGATTATTTGCCGAAACCTGCCAATCCTGACCAAATCTTAGCCGCTTTATTGCAACGCCCTGATGAGATGCCACCGCCACCAGATGATCCGATGAGTGCTGATAGGGTACGGTGGGAGCATATTCAACGTGTGTTTGAGCAATGTGACAGGAATGTCTCAGAGACAGCGCGCCGCTTAAAGATGCATAGGCGCACGCTTCAGCGTATTTTGGCAAAACACGCTCCGCATAACTAGATATCTTTTCAAATCAAAACTAGGGGCTGTGATATTTAATTAAAATGTCGTAAGCTCACCTCCCTGATGCAAATATTGAGACGCTAGTTGAGACTGGCATGGCAAGATAAGCAAGAGAGATCGGCGTGACAAAGCAAAATAATTCTGGGCAAAATAATTACGGGCAAAACACCCAGCTTGTGCATGGGGGTATTAACCGGACTCAATTTGATGAGACAGCCGAGACGTTATATCTGACGTCTGGATATGTTTATGGCTCAGCAGAAGAAGCAGAAGCAGCTTTTGATGAGAGCATAGATAGGTTCGTCTATAGCAGATATGGCAATCCTACAGTTGAGGTCTTGCAACAGCGCATGGCTGAACTTGAAGGGGCTGAGGCATGCCTTGCGACTGGCACAGGTATGGCCGCAATCTTCGCCGCTATGGCATGCCAATTATCCGTCGGTGATAGGGTTGTAGCTAGCCGCGCCTTATTTGGCGCCTGTCATGCTATTTTGACAAAGATCCTGCCAAAATGGGGTGTTGATGTTGAGCTTGTGGATGGCCGTGAATTATCTGCATGGCAAGAGGCGTTATCTCGCCCTTGTAAGATTGTATTTTTGGAAACACCATCAAACCCGACATTACAACTTGTTGATCTGGCAAAGGTAAGCGAGCTAGCGCATCAAGCAGGCGCGCGGGTTGTGGTAGATAATGTTTTTGCGACGCCGATATTGCAAAGGCCGCTCTTATTCGGTGCTGATATCATATGTTATTCAGCAACAAAGCATATTGATGGGCAGGGACGTGTTCTGGGCGGTTTTGTGCTTGGTAGTGAAGGTTTTATCAAAAATGAATTAATGCCATTTTATCGTCAGACTGGCGCAACCATTAGCTCGTTTAATGCATGGGTATTATTGAAGTCACTTGAAACATTGCCGTTACGAGTGGATGCACAAACAAAGACAGCCTATAAGATAGCGCAAATGCTAGACTCTCATGAGGCTGTGTTATCTGTCTCTTATCCGGGTCTGCCTAGCCATCCACAATATGAGCTAGCAAAAAAACAAATGTCAGATTTTGGCTCGCTTATCGCCTTTGAGGTCAAAGGGGAAAAAGATGGGGCATTTAGGTTCCTGAATAGCTTATCACTTATCCTGATATCAAATAATCTTGGTGATTCAAAATCACTCGCCTGTCATCCGTCAAGCACAACACATATGAATATTGGGCCAGAGGAACGTGACAAATTAGATATTAAAGATGGTCACATACGCTTGTCAGTTGGTCTTGAAGATTGTGATGATTTGATAAAAGATTTGCGCCAAGCTTTGGATATTATCGCATAACATGTTCTTTGAAACTGCCCATTTATTCGCGCTTGGTGCTGCACTAAGCTGGACGATTTCTGGCCTGCTTGGTCATGCCCCAGCAGTGGCGATGGGATCATTGCATTTTAACCGCATTCGGATGATTGTTGCCAGCCTATGGCTTGTGCCGATGGTTATGATATCAGGGTCGAGCTGGATGATTGAGGCTGATCATATCATACCGATTATCCTATCAAGCGTGATTGGTGTTGTTCTGGGCGATTATTTTTTATTCGTAGCTATGCGCCGCCTTGGCCCGCGCTTAACAGGTGTCCTATTTGCCGCCAATGCACCGATTGCAGCTCTGCTTGGCTGGTTGATTTTATCAGAGACATTGGATGTTCGTATTATCGCGGCTGTGGTAATCGGCTTTGTAGGTATTGTGCTTGCCATTTTATATGGCAAAAGACGCGATATCAGTCACATTTGGGAGCGCATAGAACCTCCTTTATGGATTGGTGTGGGCGCTGGCTTGTTAGCTGCTTTGGGACAAGCATCTGGGGTATTGATTCTGCGGCCTGTTATGGCAGATGGGGCAAGTCCTTGGGTTGCGTCTCTGCTACGTGTGCTTGTCGCCGCGATATGTCTATGGGCAACTTGGCCGTTTGATACCACAGCGCGCAACAAACCGCTATTGCCCGGAAAAGATATTATTTTATCAATTATCGGAAACGGTTTTTTCGGCCTTAGCTTTGGTGTTGCCCTAATGTTAATTGCGCTAGAGACAGGGCCTGTGGCAGAGGTAAGTTTGCTTGCCTCTATAAGCCCTGTATTGGTTTTGCCATTTATCTGGTGGCAAACAAAGCGGATACCGCCATTGGGTGCTTGGTGCGGTGCTGGACTTGTGGTGGCTAGCTCTTATTTGTTACTGCCTTAAAGTGATGTGAGCGCGCGCAATGAAGACTTCATTTTATTGGCAGGCAACAAATATAGGCTTGTTATTATTGATTGCTTTTTTATGGGCATCTGCCTTTGGCGCGATGAAAATAGCCGTAATTGAAACAGGTCCAATCTCACTAGCGGCGACCAGATCCTCAATCGCTGCCTTAATCCTGTTATTTATATTGCGATTAAAGGGACCTATTGCATGGTCAATTTTGTGGCGGCATTTCCCTCAATTTCTTGTTGTGGGGGGGCTTGGCTCTGCTCTTCCTTTTGTCCTTATTCCATGGGCTGAGCTGCGCATTGAATCATCATTAGTCGCTTTATTAATGTCTGTTGGCCCGATTGCCACTATAGCTGGTGCATGGGCATTTGGATTGGAGCGTCACATTTCCAAAAGACGCATTTTCGGGATTCTAATAGGCCTCTCTGGTACATGCCTTATATTGGCTAAAGGGTTTTCAGCGATTGGACAAGGCTATGTCATAGCGCAACTCGTCGCTGTATTTGCGTCATTATGTTATGTGTCTGGTAATTTGATGGTGCGGAAATTATCTGACATACCACCTTTGACTATTTCAGCGTTGGCTATCTCACTAGCAGCGATTTTATTATGGCCACTTGCTTTGCTCATTGAGGCACCAAACCCCTCATCATGGTCACCTCTTAGCTGGCAAATGGTTGTCTGGCTTGGTGTTATGCCAACAGCACTTGCTTTTTCAATTCGGTATTATCTAATCGCGCGCGCAGGTGCGAGTTTCACATCCTATGTTGGTTACCTTATCCCTGCTATGGCCATGATAATCGGCGCAACAGCCCTTGGCGAGGCGATTACGAGCGATAAAATCATTGCGCTTGGATTGATCCTTATTGGATTGCTATTTGCACAAACACAAAAACAGAGCAAATCATAGACATTATGAATGCAACATTTAATGCTATACAAAGATGAAATGATTGCATTATGATTTTTCAAGGGTTTGAGTAATATATAAATAGGCTGAGATGATGCTAAAGTTTTTGATTAACAGTGTTCTTGCTGCTGGTTTAATGGTTGGCCTATCTGGCTGTGCGAGTGTAATGGATAAAATTCATTCTTCAGATGATGATCCACAAATAGATATTGTTGAAGAAGAAGCCCCTCAATTACCAAGCTTGTTTATGAGCTGGCCTCTTAGTGATCATACGCTGATTTCAGCACCTGTTAATATTCAAAATGAGGCGCTAGCTGCCTGCCAAGCACGTGCTTATGATACAAGCTATATGGTTCATATAGCGATTGATGGCGATACAGCGACGGCAGAATTTGGCTGTCGCGGTTTTGATTGATCCTATAAACTGATAGGAGATAGCAAGATTGTTGAAAGCGGCGATTTTTGATGCTTACGGCACCTTGCTTGACGTGAACTCTGCCACTAGGCGTCTTGTTCAATCTGATAGATATCCAAAATTGGCGGCGCATGAAGCACAGCTTTCTGCAATATGGCGCACAAAACAACTTCACTATAGTTGGCTACGCGCTTTAATGGGCGCTTATGTTCCCTTTTGGCAATGCACAAGCGATGCTCTTGATTATGCGCTTGCAGACACTGGCTTGGATGGTGATAGCGCGCTCAGAGATGATTTGCTGGCGCTTTATCGAAAGATTGATGCCTATGATGATGCAAAGCGCCTGTTGCAAGATTCGACAGATGTTCCCACAGCAATTTTATCAAATGGCAATCATGATATGTTGCGTGATGCAACGCACTCAGCCGGGATAGATAGCTATCTTGATAAAATATTATCTGTTGAGGATGTCGGCATTTTCAAACCATCGCGCGACGTCTATCAATTGGGATGTGATGCCTTTGGTGTAAAGCCAGATGAGGTATTATTCTTTTCATCCAATGGGTGGGATATCGCAGGTGCGCGCCATTTTGGATATCGCACAATTTGGGTCAATCGAACAGGACAGACACAAGAGGTGCTAGGAGATGGCCCGCATCATATCGTCTCTGACCTTGATGAAGCAAGTCAGTTAGCGCGCGATTTTCTGAAAATGTAAATCCAAATAGTATCTGTGATGCGTATTATGAATATGATACAGCGTCTCAAATACATTATGGCAATAGTGGCTTTATGTTCTATGCCGGCATTTAGCTTGGCAGATGATGATAAGGTTTCAGCTGCGCTATCATCGCAGATTATCATGCCATCACCAGAGCTTACGCCAGAGGATGTTGTTGAAATTCAACTATTAGGACTGAAGTTAACCAAAGGTGATTCATCATCAATTGAGATGCAACAGGTTTGGGCTTTTGCGCACCCGTCAAATAAGGCAATGACAGGCCCGCTCGCGCGCTTTGCGAAGCTTTTCGACATGCCAGCTTATCG
>WTHW01000191.1:17244-17466 GCA_011526395.1 Alphaproteobacteria bacterium | reverse complement strand
ATGAGGTCCGTTGACGGCAGACTAACCTCCTCATCGGATAGCTCTATTTCAAATAGACAATTACTGGATAGGTTGGCAAAGCGCATAAAAACCGAAGAGCCATGGGATATCAATTTTTTAACCCTTGATCGTGAAACAGCAACCGCACGCCGTCAACTGATGCTGGCAGCGCAAATCTTGAAACATATTGATTGTGATATGCCAATCAGATTGCTGATAGCT
>WTHW01000191.1:0-17234 GCA_011526395.1 Alphaproteobacteria bacterium | reverse complement strand
TTATATGACTGCTCTATATCTGGCACATAAATTCAATATTGCAGATAAGTTAGACATCTCACCACTATTTGAAACATCTTTTGGCCTCGAACATGGCGTACAGATGATGAAGCAGCTTCTTAGCTTTGCATCTGTGCAAGCATATGTGAGGAACAGAGGTAGACTTGCTATCCAAGCTGGTTTTTCAGATGCTGGCCGCTTTATGGGGCAAATCGCTGCCAATTTGGCAATCGAGCGCTTACAGATAAAGCTAACCACATTGTGTCATTCTATGTTTGGCAGTGATGTTGAGTTACTAATGTTTAACACGCATGGTGAGTCACTTGGACGAGGATGTGCTCGTTCTACGATTTCTGATCGTCAAAAATTTATTTTCACACCTTTTGCGCGCCACCATGCTGCTAACACAACAGTGCCTATTCATCATCAGTCTAGTTTCCAAGGGGGTGATGGCTACCGTTTATTTGGCACTGGCAAGCTTGCAGAGGCAACGATAACATCATTGTTCAAAGCTGAGTTAGCACAACCTACTAAAGAAGAATGCGAAGACCCCTTTTACCAAAACCGTGACTTTAGCCTTGATTTGTTTCTAAGTCTTAAAAATTGGCACGAAACACTATTTAAAGAGCCACAATATGGTCAATTGCTAGACACATTCGGTCCACGATTACTGCCAAAAACTGGCTCGAGGCCTGCCAAACGAAAATTGCAGGCTGGTGCCGAGAGATTAGATCCGTCTAAAATTAGGGCCATTCCCCATAATGCTATCTTGCAACAATTAGGGTTTCTCGCGGTCGTTATATCTGGCATGGGAACAGCGGCACATAATGATATTGAGCGATTTGTTGAGATACATGACAAATCACCGCGATTGAAACAGGCGATTAGCCATATTACGGACGCAAAACAGCTTGGTTCATTGAATACTGTTCTTGGTTATGGGCGACTGATGGATAATGGATTTTGGATAGACAAGGCATATCATGGCCTACAGCCGTCTAACCAGCGTGCTTTCCGTCAAATCGCAAACTTTCTTCGTGATGGCACTTCTGCAACTGCTATACGTCAAACAGTGTGGCGCCTGCGTGAAGATTTGATCGATTTATATAGGCTAACATCACAATTGGGTACAGGCTCTGCGCGCACAACAGGCGATGATCGCAGTGACATTGATATTCTGCACGCAACGCGCATTGCTTTAATCATAGACACGATTGTTCGCGCATTCCAAGTGCCGCGCTTTTCTGAGTCCAATCGATTTAGCCAAAGTGATCTTTACAACGCAGCACTCACTTTAAACTTTGAATTGATTGATGAAATTGTAACGCAAGAATTTCCAGAAGATGTCCGTAGCAAAACTGACATGCAACTCAAAGAAACTGAGACTTACACACAGAATGCTCAACTTAGTTATGGCGACATGACTTCAAAAATCAGGGAGCCTATTGCACATAATCAAAAGTTGATTATGAAAATTACACAGCTTATTTCTGCAAAATATGGCGCACATGGTTAGTGCGCCCTATTTCCTTACCCAATGCGATAAGGTAAGCGGCGCACCAGCTACACCATTTTCTTGTTTGTGAAATGGATCTGTTGGGGCTAATTCTTTTAGCAGAGCTATGTAATTGGACATTGTAATATCTAGCCTATGTGATGCAGATGCTTCACCTCTGATAGCTAGCACTTTACTATTATCTATCTCTAAACGAGGATATTTGCGTTTTTCGCAGGTCATTCCTTACTCCAATGCTCAAGCATGAAGTATCGTTCTCTTTGATGGCAACAAAAGGACCACATTGTGTTTTCTTTGTGTCATCTTTTCTTTTGGGAATTGTTGCTTGCAATGCTAGACTGAAGGCTTAGTCATCATGCCGCTCATGTGAGGAGGTGCTCTTTTGCTATCAGGACTTCCTGTACTCATATCTGTAATATTTGTTCTTGGATTAGGACAAATTTTGTCGCGCACAATTTTGCAAGATGCCAGCTTTTGGCAGGGTATTTCAAAACTGAGCTATTGGGTTTTGTTCCCTGCGCTGTTATTTAAGACGATTGCCTTATCAAATTTCACCGGCATGCAAGTAGACTATACTGTGATATCACTATTGATTGGCTTATTTGGTGTACTTGTTATTTGCTGGATCATTGGCGTGAAAGCGAACCTAAAAAATGCAGACTTATCGTCTGTCTTACAAGGAGCCTTTAGACATAACGGTTTTATGGCTCTTGCCATCATAGCTGGTTTATATGGCACACAAGGCGTGGAGTTGGGAACCTTATGTATTGCTGTGCTAGTGCCTCCGTCTAATGCGTTGGCTGTGATCGTCTTAATCTGGCTCAATAAGCGAGATGATGAGGTTCACATAGGCAGGTTATTAACAAAAGAGCTTGCCCGTAACCCTCTCATCATCGCCATTATTGCCGGGGTGTTAGCAAAATACGCACCCTTTGACCTTCCCAATACTGTTTATGAGACGTCGGAGTTGCTTGGTCGTGGCGCGCTACCGGCTCTTCTATTGGCCGTCGGCGCCGGTGTAAAATTCACAAGCTCCATAAAAAATGATGCTATATCGTTAGCTATCGCATTGTCAGCGAAGTTATTTATATTCCCAGCTCTATTAGTATCTTCAGCTATATTGATGGGAATATCAGGAATGGCTTTGGAAATTATTTTGGTGTTTGGCGTTATGCCGACAGCAGTTTCTAGCTATGCCCTAGCCAAAGAATTAGATGGCAATGACTCACTCATGGCAGAGATCATCTCGTTCCAAACGATATTATCTTTGCCTGCCATGCTCATCTGGTTAACTTTCCTCAAATAAATTAGTTTTTTCCATATCTCTTTACATGCGTTTGAATAAAGCTATGTTCGGTAGGAGCTTAGAGGAGTATAACAGTTATGAGCGCCACAAAAGATTTTGGTTTTGGGACACAAATCCGCAAATCCCCTTATTTTGATGCAACAGTAAAATGGGGCGCAACAGGGTTTTCGGTATATAATCATATGTATATACCGCGCGATTTTGGCAATCCTGAACAAAATTTTTGGAACCTCGTCAATGAAGCAATTTTATGTGACGTAGCTGTCGAAAGACAGGTGGAAATCACAGGTCCGGACGCCACCCAATTTGTTCAACTTTTAACACCTCGCGATCTGCGCAACCTCAAAGTTGGGCAATGCAAATATATCCTGATTACGAATGCAGAAGGCGGTATCATTAATGATCCGATTTTGCTTCGCCTTGAAGAAAATAAATATTGGATTTCACTCGCTGATAGCGATGTCTTGTTATGGGCTCAAGGTGTTGCGACACATGCAGGCCTTGATGTGAATATCCATGAGCCTGATGCATCGCCATTACAATTGCAAGGCCCACAATCGGGCGAGATTATGAAAGCCCTATTTGGCGAGGAAATTGCTGAGCTTAAATATTATTGGCTTCGCCACCTTGAGCTAGATGGCATGAAATTGGTTGTGTCGAGAACAGGGTGGTCAAGTGAGCTAGGATACGAGATTTATCTCCAAGATGGTACAAGAGGCAGCGATCTTTGGGAAAAAATCATGAGCGCAGGCGAGCCGTTCGGCCTAAAGCCGGGTCATACATCATCAATCAGACGCATTGAGGGCGGGATGCTCTCTTATCATGCCGATATGGACATCAAAACAAATCCTTTTGAATTGGGATTAGACAGGCTTGTCAGTCTTGATGTGCCCCACAATTTTATTGGCAAAGATGCCCTGACCAAAATCAAACAAGAAGGCATCAAACGAAAGCAAGTTGGCTTGATAATTGATTGTCCACCGCTTCAAGGCCCAAATACTATTTTCTGGCCAATTGAACGCGACGGTGTGGTCATTGGCAAAGTTACATCAGCTGTCTATTCACCGCGTCTGGAGAAGACAATCGCGCTTGCAATGGTTGATATTGAGCATAGTGACATTGATATGGAAGTCGTTATACACACAAAAGAGACCCAATATACAGCGACCATTTGCCAGACACCATTTTACGATCCCAAAAAACTGATCACTAAGAGCTAGGTGATTGCGCGAGCAACCACTAGCCTTTATCATTTTAATGATTGCGAATATTCGATATGATAGCATTTATGCTTTCGTCGATAATTTCAAATGCATTTGATAATGAGTGAGCTGGGCATATGAATACTCATCGCTATTTGAGTGAATTTCTGGGCACATTCGCGCTTGTCGCCACTGTTGTTGGTTCTGGCATTATGGCTGAAAACCTTGCTGGTGGAAACGCGGCAATTGCACTACTTGGCAATACCATTGCCACTGGCGCGATATTATATGTGCTTATCACAATTTTCGCACCGATATCAGGTGCACATTTTAATCCAGCAGTCACATTGGTAATGCTTGCATTACGAGAGTTAAGCCTGATGGGAAGCATACTATATATCAGCGCACAAATCGCAGGCGGTCTTTGCGGCACATTTTTGGCACATTTTATGTTTGAGCAAGAAATACTGCAATTATCAGGAAACGAACGCAGCGGCTTGGCACAATATGGCTCTGAGGTTATTGCAACAATAGGCTTGGTGCTGACTATATTGCTTGGTCGAAAATTTAGAGCTGACCAAGTAGCTATGCTTGTTGGGCTGTATATTACAGCAGCCTATTGGTTTACATCCTCAACAAGCTTTGCCAACCCTGCTGTAACCATTGCGAGAACCTTCAGTGATAGCTTCTCCGGCATCTCAATCTCTGACACGCCCTATTTTATTGTAGCGCAAATTATAGGGGCTTTTATGGCGCTTTTATTGTCTCAGATATTACTGAAATCTGCGCGTTAGGGCTGTTAATTTAGCTGGCTTTGAATCGCCCGCAATCTTGCGGCCTGTTCTTCTCTGATGCGTCTATCAATGGCTTCAGGTGAAACATCCTCATTTTTGGCTGTTTCTAGCAATGATGAAATCTCATCAATATTAATATTCTGACTTAACTGCCTGACGGCTTTTGCAACTTCACCAAGACTTGGTTTATCAAAACCTAGCCCCTCATTTAATGATGATAAATTTATACCGCCCACCAATGTGCTGCCAATGCCATTTTGCGCAATTGAGACTGATAGCTTTTGTGTACGCGTCTCAAGAAAATCCAAATAATACGGATATGTCGCCAAATGGATAGGACGCATTATTTTTATCCAATATGAGTCATAGACAACCTCAGTTGTTTTGACAGGAATGGCTGTATAAATAAGGAAAAAGCTTAGAGTGGCCGCTATATTTTGGCCAATTATGCCAACAATTGCTCCGCCCACTTTATCAGGGAATTCTAGTCTATCGGTTTTCATGATTTTTAAAATCAGCCGCGTTCCAAAAAACATAGAGCCAGCAAAACCAACCAATGCAATAACACCGCTAAACGCACCAATACCGCCTAGAGCTGCTGTTAGACCATCTCCAGAATTGCTGAATACATCACTCACAAAACCGGAAATGAAATCATAAAAATAAACAAACAGGAAGAATGGCACATAACTTGCGAGAAGCAATACAACGCCAGCATAAGCGCCTCTAAAATAGCCCAACACCATCCCTATCGCAAAAAATGCCAGCAATAATAAATCAAACATATAGATGGGCCCTTAGCAACTTTCACTCCAGCAAGATAGCACAAGCCCATCAATTTCGCAGTGACAATTCTGCGCCAAGATTGACCGTGATAAGCTTGTCACTTAACCTAGAGAAAATGGCTGAGGACTAATAATATGAGCTGGATTATCACCTTAAAATTTTTTCATTACGTCGCTTTATTTTTGGCTGGTGGTCTTGGCGTAGCAAACGGCATGCTGGCATCAGCGCATGCCAAATCTGGCGTTCAACCAGCGCCGCCTGTTAGAACAACAATGATGCGGCTAGCAAGACTTGGCTTGGCCTCTCTAATTCTTATTTGGCTGACTGGCATAGGGCTGTATCACCAACTTTATCAGGGCATGGATATGAGTTGGGCGTTTGCCATGAAAATAATAGCGGCCAGTATTTTACTAGCTGCTGTTGCCTTTTTAAATATCCATCTATCGCAATCAGCAAAAACTGGCACAGCTCCTAATGCAAAAATAATGAAAGTTATCCCTATGGTTTCAAGAGGCGCGCTGGTATTTGTGTTGCTTGGCATCGCTATTGCAACAAGCTAATCAGCCATAAGAAACATGATAGCAGACCTAGCTTTTTGTTATCGAAACTCTACTTTTTAGAAAGCAGGAGTTTCAATATGATTTCAGTATTTTTCGACGGCAAATGTGGCTTATGCAGCAAGGAAATTCGCTATTACAGGAAAATAGCACCGTCTGGCATTTTTACGTGGCATGATGTCGCCTCTGACCCTAGCCCGCTTGATAAGATTGCCGTTACACAAGAAGATGCTCTTCGTCGTCTGCATGCAACAGATTCCTCCGGCAAATTACATAAAGGTGTTGACGCCTTTATCTTAATTTGGAAAGAGCTTCGTGGATGGTATTTTCTGTCGCTAGTGGCGCGACTGCCTATCATTAAGCAAATCGCGCATCTAGCCTATAACCTCTTTGCAGATTATAGATTTAAAAAACTGCCTCATTGCCAAGTCTTTATTGACAATTGATAGTGCGGCCTAGGAAATTTTAGGAGTTTGCATTAAGGGCGTTACTTAACACCGTGCTGGCATCTTCTAATTCCAAGACAGCCCATGCTTTTGCAATCATATCTGCCTGCTCTTCATCAGATAATACGCCCTCACAACATGAGCGCGCCTTATCTTCTACCTCTTTATCAGTTAGTGGGTGTTCTGGCCCGCCACGATAACGCTCATCCGCCCAACCAGCTACCTCGCTGCCATCTTTTAATGAAATGGTGATGCGAGAGCGCATCTTATCAAAACCTTGCGCCTCAATCTCTGGGTCAAGCTCGGTTCTCATACGTCTTTGCATAGCTTGCATCTCATCTGAGGCAACGAATGCATCTGAAAACTCGATTTTACCTGCTTTGCGAGCCAATGCGATCATTGACAAAGCGGCAGGTAATGAAAATTTAGCCTGTAGATGATTTTCTGCAATAGGGTATCGAATTGGCTTTAAAATATTGGTGCCAGCATGAACAGTAACAGTTTCAATGTCATCTGCTTGAATATCAGCTTCTGTTACTAGACGAAGCATCAAATCAATTGTTGGATGAGTTAACACACCGCATGGGTAAGGCTTGATAGAGACACCTGGCTCAATGATTGTCCATGTTTTACCAAAGCCTTGAGAAAGCTTATCTTCAGAACAGCCGCCCCCCTGTACTGCCATAAAACCCCATGGTCCATCAAGCGCCTGAGGATCAGCTGTAAAGCCGCGCTCTGCCAATAAAGCAGCTGTGATACCATTTTCCGCCGCACGGCCAACATGAAGTGGTTTTGTCATTGTGCCAAAATTACATCTGATACCAGCGGCAAGCGAAGCTGCAATGCCGAAGCCAGCGCGTAATTTATCGCCGGTTAAGCCGATAATTTTTGCAGCAGATGCAAAAGCGCCGAATGTGCCAACTGTACCAGATGAGTGCATGCCTGACATATAATGCTGAGGTAGCATCCATTCTGAAATTTTTGCCTCAACTTCAAATCCTGCCTGAAAAGCTAGCATGAAATCACGGCCTGATATTGGACCACGCGCCTGACCCATGATTAAGGAAGCTGTCAGTGGCGGTATAGTTGGATGTGTCAATAATCCATATATATGAGCTGGATCAATTGATACTTGAGAGTCATCCCAATCATGAGCATGACCTGCTGTCCCCAGCACACGCGCTGCCATTGGCGCAGGCACTTTGTGCGATGTTGATATGACATTCGCATCTTCACGGCCACCCATCGCCAAAGCTTCTGCAATCAGGATCTCTAATGAATGCTCTTCTGATCCTGCAACAAAAAGGCCAAGCCCATCAATAATACAGCGTTTGCCAATATGAAGTGCATCTGTTGGGATATCTTCAAAAGAAACAGTTTCGATAAATTGCGCCGCCTGCTCTGTGATTGTTGTGTTTTCTGGCATATTCGCAAATGCATTTTGTGTAACAGACATAGCCCTTATTCCTTTTTCTTTTGTAAATTTTGAAACAGATTCCAAATGGCCCCGGCAAAACTGTTGACCAAGATAGCACGTGTTACCTGAAAGGCCGCAACAATTGCCATATCAAGTTCCAAATAACGTGCTGTAAGTACCATCTCTGCCAAACCACCAATGGAGAATGCAAGCACCAAAGTCGCCGCATCCATCGGTAAGAATTGACTGAAGACAAGAGCAAGCAGAGCCATAGTTGTGATGATACCCAACAAAGATAAACCACCCACTAACATTGCCTTTGGCAAATCACGAAGCTTATGACGTTGGAATTTTGCCCCAAGAGACATGCCAACAAACACTTGGGCAACAGCCATTAATGTTTCAGGGATTCGACCAGTTGCAGAGCCGCTAGCTGTCAATATCGCGACACCAAGCAATGCACCAAGCAGCCAAGACGCAGGCAAATTAACGCGAGCGCCCAACCAACCGCTGGATAGCGCAACAGCCAAAACAATCAATAGAGCCTCTGGTGATAAGATCTCTGTCACAAACGCTTTTTTCTCAATGGGAAAGAAAAAGTAAAGTGCAAGAGGCAATATACCAACCACAAGCGCAACTCTAATTGCATGTAATGTTGCAATCGTCGCACGATCTGCACCATGCGGCTCTCCAATATTTGCCATCTCAATAACGCCGCCTGGCATAAGTGAGAAAAAGGCTGTGCTTTGTGACATTCGCCCTTTACGTGCAGCAAAAGGCGTTAGGATAAGCGCAAGAACAACCCCTGAAAATCCCATCACTGCCATCAACGGCAACCATCGCGCTATCTGCAGAGCTACATCAGGTGTAATTGTTAGCCCTACACCGGCGCCAATAACAGCCAATGAGGGACGATAGAACCATTTAGGTAGCGTGATGGAAATGCCAGAAAAGCTTATAAAGCCGCTTACGATGGCAGCACCCATCAACCATGCAAGCGGAAGACCAAGCAATGACCAAACATAGCCGCCAATCGCCGCCGGTAATACAGCGATACAGAAGCCTTTATATTTGAGCAGCAACCCATCCATGTCATTACGCCCCTATATGGCTCTTTTCTGGTTCGGTTTCACAAGCTTGAACACTTTGACGGACAGGAAATTCCCAATCCAAATAGTGAAGAAGATACGCACCAAATGATGCAGAGCAACAACGATCGGATTAAAGTTCAGACTTAGTGCAATAAGGCTCATTTCTGCTAGTCCACCAGCCGCAAAACTGATGAACATAACTTCAAAACCGGCTGGCACATAATCAACCATGATGAACGCAAACAACACTGCCAGCACCAGCATGAAGATACCGGTCAACGCGCCAATACCAAGACCGCGAACCAATAAATGTCTTGAAATGCCTGAAAACTGGGCACCCAAAGATACACCAATCATATATTGCGCTAGGTGGGCGACCCATGCGGGGACATTGATAACTAGAACACCAGAAACCGACAGAGCAAGCGAGAGAAGCAAAGGTGCCATCAGATGCGCCACTGGTATTCGAAGGAAACGCCCCCCAAATAAACCAATAGCCGCGACAAGAAGAATGAGACCAATATCTTTGATACTATAGTTTGATGCTGAGAGTGTCTCACCTGCCATAGAGCCAACAACATTGCCTGATATAATAAGGAACAATAATGGTACAGTCGCGACGACTAAAATAATACGTATGAAATGCTGCACAGTCACTATTCTGACATCTGCCCCTGCCTGTTCAGCCAGGGCAATAGAGTCAACTATACCACCCGGTAAACCAGCAAAATAGGCATCCAATTTATCATAGCTACCAATGTAACGCATGATGGCATAATTCCCAGCATGAGCCACAAATATAAATAGGATCATCGCCACAGATGACACCCAAAAGTAAGGCAACAATACTAACAAATCAGGTGAAAAGCGTGAGCCAATCATCGTGCCGATGATTGCCATAAACACCATGCGCAACCACCTTGTTAATTTAGGCAGTTGCTTGCCATTACGCTCATAGTACAAAACAAAACTTGCTGTGCCAGCTAATCCGCCCAACAAGAACGGCAAGGGCAGACCAACAAAAAAAGCAAGCAAGCCCCCTATTAAACCAAACAGAAAACAAGGGGCGAGCCTAATATCCATCACAACGAACTATCTCTTATGCTTGCTCTTTTTTACGTGCGCTAATTGCTGACCATGTGCGGAAAATGACGACCGCCACCCCAATCATTAAGAAGATAGGCGCATAAGAGAACTTGCCACCATATTCAAAACTAGTGAAAACAAAGAAGCCCTTATCTGATATGATCATCGACTGACGGAAGGCCTCTTCCATACTGGCTGTCAAAACAAACGCAATGATAAAGGCCGCTGCAGAGAAATTCGTTCGCCGCATTGCATACCCCACTATGCCAAAGAACAATGCAAAGACGACATCCCAGATTGACGCACGAGATGAATAGCTGGCAGCAAGGGCTGTCATGAAAATGAATGGGTATAGATATTGCGTTGGCAACATCGCAATTAACCTACCCACCAATGGCGCAGCGAAATAACCAATTAAGGCATAACATGCAATACCAATTAATCCTGCCGCGAAAACGCCAAAAATGAATTCACGTGGGCTGATAAGCTGGCCACCCATGAATAATGGAGGTTCAGTTGCAAATATAGTTGGTCCAGGCTGTAAACCATTCACCAAAAACATACCAATCAGAACAGCTGCGATTGTTGAGCCTGGGATACCAAGTGATAATAGTGGTATCATTGACGGTCCAGAAACCGCGTTATTTGCTGATTCAGGCGCCGCGATGCCCTCAACAATGCCTGTACCCCATGCCTTTTTATTTTTTGACCTGCGCTTTTCCTCGCCATAAGCAACAAAACAAGCGACGGATGACCCCAAGCCGGGCATCATGCCGATAAGTGAGCCATAAATTGAAGACCTGAACATTAATGGGAAACAGCGTTTAAATTCTGCCCAAGTGAAGTAGTGCGATGTTGGGTCATCTACAGTCTTTGGAGCATGATCAATCATGGTCACTTTGGCTGCTTTTTCAGCTTGGATAATAACCTCTGATATAACAAAGACACCGATAAGCAACGGCACCAAAGCCATGCCACTTTCAAGTTCTGCAATACCCATTGTCATCTTAAATTGGCCAGTGATGATATCCTCTCCAATCGACCAACAACAGCACCAAATAATGTTGAAATAATACCTTTAACAATACTGTCACTCACAACAGAGCCGATAACAACAAAGGCCATAAGATAGATAGCAAAATTCTCTGGTGGGCCGAACTGGCGTGTAAATGCGGCAACGGCAACAGCACCAAAGATCAAAACAATCTCGCCAAAATAATCCCCATAGGCGGACGCGACAGTCGCTGTTTTAAGCGCTTTACCTGCCTTGCCCTGTTGGGTCATTGGATAACCATCTTGCATGGTGGCGGCCGATGCCGCCGTCCCGGGTGTATTGAATAAGATAGCTGCAATAGAACCGCCATAACGTCCTGATTTGCCAATAACATATAGGAAAGCAAGACCTGCCAAGCCACCAATTTCATCGTTATATGCAATCAAAATCGGAAGCATCATGGCAATAGCCGCAGCCGCTGTAAGACCCGGCAATGCGCCAAACACAATACCCACTAAAGCTGCAAGCGCAACGAACATTAGAGCATAGGGATCATTAAATAAGATCACAAATCCACAAGAGATATCATAGAAAATTGATAGAAAACCAACTGAGTCAAAAAACTCTTGAAGTCCACCACACTGATTATTGAACATCTTACTGTGCTCCTGTAATCCAATTTGTATATGGGCGCATGTCTATAAGGGCGCCTTTTGGATCATTCAATAGCATGACCCCCATAAATAATGCTTGAAATGCAAATGCCAAAATAAGGGCACCTATTATCATGACCACCCAATTACGAACGCCAAAAGTATATAGCATCGAAATGAAGGTAAAAATGAGCGCTGTAAAGTAACCAAATGCCCAGAATAGGATAACAAATAACGAGCCGCATCCAATAATCATGAAAATGCGTTTTACGTCACTTTCCAAAAAGCCATAGCCATCCTTTAGGTCACCAGCTTTGCCCGTAAAGGCGCGAACTGCAAGCCAAATTCCACCCAGCGTTAATGATACAGCCAAAATAAGAGGCATAGTTCTGGGGCCAATAGCCTCTCTAGATGTCTCGATAGTGAAAGCCTGAAAAATAAAAAATAGCCCTACGAGTAACACAGCTGCGCTGACGCCGTATTCTACTTTGATTTTATAGTCTTGGCTGTCCATAGAAAGCCCCCAAAATTAAGTTTTAAAATGGAAAAGCGGGGCATGCTTATTATTCAAGCATGCCCCGCAAATGTTTAGTAGTTGTTACTGGTTAGCAATAATCTCAGCTACAACTGGGCCCATTACGTCATACATAACGCCTTGAGCAGCTGTCGCATCAGCAGCATTTGTATAGAATGAAGCTAGGTCATTCTTACCCATATACTTCTGGTAACCAGAAATACCTGCAATTGTTTCGATAGCGGCACCGACGTCTGCTTTCACTTCGTCAGATACACCTTTTGCAGCAAACAAGCACATTAGACCTGTAAACTCAACACCTGGTGAGCCTTGCTCAACGAATGTTGGAAGATCGGGTGCCATTGGATCACGCTGCGCACCAGCAGATGCCAATGCGCGAATGTCAGCTTCGAAACCTGGGATTGTGTTCACACCACCAAATACGGCGTCAACTGACTGAGATACCAACGCTGCACGAGCCTTTGAGCCACCTTTGAAAGGCACTTTCTTGTGCTTGATGCCGTTGCTGTCAAAGAATACGTGGCCGATAGTTGCGTGCATTGTCGCCGCACCTGATGTGCCCCATGTGATTTCTTCGCCAGATGCTTTTGCATTCGCGATGAATTCCTGCATGTTTTGCGCAGGGTTTGAAGAATGAACCTGAAGTGATGTCACAAGCTGTGATGCACAACCTAGGTTATCAAAATCTTCTGGAATATGGTAAGGGCGGTCATCGCCTTTAGCCAATTCACCAGCGATGAATGTACCAATATTGATCATGTATAGAGTGTGACCATCACGCTCTTCACCAAGAACTGCTGACGCAGCTTTTTGGCCTGATGCACCTGGTAGGTTTACGATATATGCAGGCATACCATTCATTGATGGTGCTTCATGCATGTATGATGCGAAACCACGTGCTGTTGTGTCTGTACCACCGCCAGCAGAGAAACCAACCATGATTTTGATAGGCTTAGTTGGATAATCAGCTAGTGCTGCACCACCAACAAGAAGTGTAGATGCCGCAATACCAGCGACAAGTGTTTTAGCAAAATTCATTATTTCCTCCCGAAATACATGCCAGAACAAAACTATATGACAGGGCATATCATAATATAGCTATTGATGGGGTTTGATTAAACCCCATCGAATCTCTTCAAAATAAAACCCGTAGCGGAAAATACTAACACCCAAGAATACTTTGTCTATCGAAAAGAAAAAAAATATTTTTTTAATGTAAAATTAATGAAGTGTAGTAAGCAAACACCTAACAAATATGTCACCAATCTCTTTTGATAGACACATTGAACATAAACTGTACTATGAAAATTCACTTTTTGATGCAGTTGACCGAGATGATGATATGACAGATATGCAACCATTTTCTGAAATAGTTGTAATTGACTTTACACATGTTCTAGCTGGCCCGGCCTGCGCGTATTATTTGGGCTTATTGGGTGCCACTGTTATCAAAGTTGAAACGCCATATAAAGGCGATGCGATACGCCATCGCGGCGGCACTGATAAACAAGCAGCGCGCAGAGCTATGAGTACGGCCTATTTAACGCAAGCTGCTGGTAAAAAATCCATTACACTCGACCTAGAAAATGAAGGTGATCGTCAGCTATTTGAAGATTTATTATCTGTAGCAGATGTTCTTGTGGAAAATCATACGCCAGAAATGATGAAGCGTTTGAAATTTGATGAAAATACAGTCTTAAAGAACCATCCCCACCTCATCTATTGTTCTATGACGGGATATGGCAGAAACGGACCACAAGAAAATACATCAGCATATGATGTGAATATACAAGCAGCGTGCGGACTGATGGACGCAACAGGCACACAAGAGACAGGCCCTATCAGAACAGGCGCACCAATATTAGATTATAGCACCGCCCTATCAGCAAGCTTTGCTATATCAGCTGCATTATTTCAGCGCACCAAAACAGGTCACGGCACGTTTATAGATGTATCCATGCTTGAAACAGGCCTTAGTTTGATGAGCTCGACCATTACAGATTATCTCGCCACGGGTAACGCGCCCCAAAGACGAGGTAATTTAGCAAATAGTCGCTCACCTGGTGCTGGAAGCTTCCCTTGTAAGGAAGGAACTATGTCACTTGGGGTGAATGAAGAGGCACATTTTCACAATCTAGCTTCAGCGTTAGGAAGGTTGGATTGGCTATCAGATGAACGATTTAAAGAGCGCGCAGACCGCAGTAAAAACGCAGCATTGCTAGTTGAGGAAATACAGATAGAGTTAACAAAAAAAACGGCCGAAGAATGGGAGCCTATTTTACAATCCGCCGGCGTGCCATGTGCGAGACTTCGCTCATTGCCAGAAGCATTAGACTCAGACCAAGTAAAGCAGCGCCATTATATACAAACCCTTGATGATGGAACAAAGGTACCAACACTGCCCTTTCGTTTGGGTAGCATAAAGCAATACAAACCAAATTGTGATGCACCACGCTTAGGTGAAAATAGTCATGAGGTTAGGGAGTGGCTAGCAGATAAATTGGCAGACAAACCTGGAGAATAGATAAATCGTGGTGCTGAACATTCACCAGCAAAAAAGCCAGCCCTTTCAACAAAAGACTGGCTTTTTTTAATCTTTATATGTTCGATTTTAGCCCAACTTAATTATTGATCACCTTGATATCAACAAAAGGAACACCTGGGTAAGATGTAGTGCCATTACATAAATGGCCGTCAGACGTTGAAAAATCAATTTGAACCTGAGGCAAGGAGCCAGATTTTGAAATGGCAATGGGGCTACTTAGCTCATAGTCGTGGATAAGTTTTTGATTTGCAACGTCCACCGAAAGGTTGAAGGCATCATTCGCTGACAGACTTAAAGCACCATTAATAGTGGCTGTTGCAACAAGTGTGCTTACATTTGTCTGAGCTGGACAATTGTTACCGCCTGTTGTCACAGCTGGGCCGGAGAATGTAATTTGCCCATCAATCGTTGTACGAATGTGTGTGTAGACGCCAGCAGGTACAGCATCAAGATCAGCATAATTGCCAACTGCGCCGCCAGCTGAAGCAGATGAGATATCAAAATCCTCACTAGATGAAGACACCACAAAAGGTGATGCACAGCTAGCAGACTTGCAGAATTCTACCTTATCAATAGTGATTTCATAAGATGTTGCTGGCTCACAAGTAGCAGTTCCAAGATCGAGACATGCAGCTTTTGCTGAAGTGGCTGAGACCAAGATTGCTGCAATCATTAAATATATTTTAAACATTAGTCTGATCTCCCAATCACAACACCACCGCGCGTTTGAACAATCACGTTATTATTTCTAATGACCTTATCAAGCGTATGATTTTTTAGGTCACGCTCTGCAGATACCTCATTTGAAAACAATCCGTCTTCAAGTGTGGCCGTCACGCCATTTGTGTTTTTACCCGATAAGTTATACTGCAGAGAGACAAAACCGTCTGTGCCATTATAGTTGTTATCATCAGCGCCAAGCTCAAATGAAATATGCTGGTTTAAGTTACCTATTACAGCAACGCGCGTGCCGGAAACATCTTTGAAATCCTTCAGCGCTGACCATTGATATCCTGTGGCTTGAACTCGCATCCAAGGCATATAAGGCATAGGCATATCAAGTGAGAAATCATAACCATCAAGCGCGGATTGGTATGTTGTCACCGCCCCTTTTACCTTCTTTTTCTCTTTAGTAAACGCAGAATACACATTAGCTCTGGCTGTCATTGTGACGCCAATTGCTTCAACACCTATGCTGCCGCGACGGTGACCATACTCGTTTGTGGCATCGTAAAATGCATTTACACCGAGTAATAATGTCTGGTCTTGGTTTAGATTACGATAACCGACACCAACATTTACGGTTTCATCACTATCTTGTGATGCAATACGTCCTTGCATGAATACTGTATGCTCCAGCGTTTCAGGCGTTTGCATGATAGGCTGAATGGTCTCGAACTCAAACTCAACTTGGCTGTCTTCTGACTCCGTTACCGATAATGATGTGCGGTCTAGCCAAGCAGGCCCGCCATCATCAGCGATAGCCGCACCTGTCACTAGCGCCACACCGGTAAAAAGGGTTGGTAAAATTTTTGACATGATATTCCTCATACTTAACACAGCCAAATGCAAAAGACTGTCAAATGGCTGTTATTTAATAAGTGATGTCTAATATAATTAGCGGGAAAAATCTAATGAAAAGACGTCTAACTTATGAGACTTCAGCAACTACATAAATACCTTTGACATCTTTTCTTGTCATGTAGTCAGCTGTTTGATGGAGTTTTAGATGCCAGCGTCTGTCACTAATTAGCTTATCAATTGCAACATCATATCCATATTCTGTGTAAACATCTTCATTGATTGTAAAACCAATTAGCCCCCTTGGCTTGGTAATCCGTATTAATTCATCAAAACCACTAGGGCCTACATGACCATGGGTAAAAACGCCTACACACAGACAGGCATCATAACTATCATCAGCTATGGGTAGTGTTTCAGAAAGATTGGCTATAAACAAATTTTGATAGCCGCGGCCAGTGGCATGAGACAACATGTCTTGTGAAATATCTGCTCCATCAAAATCAACATACCCGGCTTTGCTTAAATATTCGCCTACTAAGCCTGTACCACAACCGATATCCAATATTTTCGCGCTTTTTAGCTCACAAAATTTTTCAAAAAGATGCACCATAGTGGGCTGAGATACAGTGCCTAACTCTTGGTCATTATCTCTGTCATAATTATCTGCCCAATCACGATATATGCGTCGCAATTCAGTATCATTATCAGACACAGTTCGATCGAGATTGTTATATAAAGAAAGCCCCTTATCTTCTGCCATTTTAACCACCTTATCAATGACC
>WTHW01000260.1 GCA_011526395.1 Alphaproteobacteria bacterium | reverse complement strand
CAAATAATGAGTGCCAAAAGAAGTGAATCAGTCTTTGCTAAGTGGCTTTCTGCAAAAACGATAAAGCTAGAGCAGAGCATGAGGCTGGCAATCATTGGCGCAAGCCCGCCCCAGCCTGTTAAATTCATCATATGCGCAAAAGCAAATATGAGAGCAAATGATGCAAGGTAGCCTGCCAAACTTGGCAAGCGATAATTAGCGATATCATCCACCCCAAACAACGCAGCAGATGTAGCTTGCAACCAGTAAATACCTGCTGGTTTCTTGGCACGATATTCATCTTGAAATTTGATGACGATAAAATCTTTGGATGCCACCATCTGCTTGCTGGCTTGGCTAAATCTTGCCTCATCTCTATCTATAGGCGCCAATGTTTGATGGCCGACCATCACGAAACCAGCTAACAAAATCATAACCGCCCATAGCGCTGATTTTAGCCTTAAAAAATCACTGAATGTCTGTGCAATTATCTGCCATTTAAGTGACGGCGATGCCATATGTGTTTTTGGCCTTCCTGCCATAAATCAGATAGTGGTGCTTCGTGAATAAATTACTTTATAAAGCTGACCTACTGTAATGCAGACAGGCCTTTGATTTCAATATGTAACTGCCCCAAGAGACACTGAAAAAGGATGAGGAGATATGGCAAGCTGGGCAGTCTTAAAACATATTGCATTCATCCAGTAATACCCATAATCATAATCCTTATGTCACAGTTACCATCTTCCCAAACATCATGGCGTCATATTTGGCAATTATCATGGCCGATTATGATCGCTAATTTGTCTCAGCCTCTTGTTGGCGCGGCAGACACAGCGATGATGGGTCATTTGGCTGATCCATCGCTTATTGGCGGGGTAGCGCTTGGTAGTGTGATTATACATTTTCTGCTCATGCTCTTTGGGTTCTTGCGGATGAGTACCACAGCGCTCACCTCGCAAGCCCTTGGCGCAACAGATATAAAATCCATTCAACGCCCCTTACAAAGAGGGCTTCTGATCGGGTTATCCTTTGGCCTGATATTTATTGCGCTTAGCAGTATCATTGCACAAATTTCAACACAGATAATGCCTGCCTCTGAGGCTGTTGAAGGCCATATGCGTGATTATGTGTCTATTCAGATATTTGCTATGCCAGCATTATTGATGAATGCCGCCATGCTTGGCTGGTTATATGGTATGCAATCTATGCGACTTGGCATGGTGCAATTATTGCTGATAAATGGCTTAAATATCCTATTGAACTTTATCTTCGTACTTGGGTTTGATGGCGGCATTAAAGGTGTTGCTTTGGCATCTGTGATAGCAAATTGGATAGGCTTTCTATTTGTTGCCATCATGTTAAGCCGGCAATTTCGTCGCTACCTATCAGGCTTTGTGTCTATATCGCACGCCTTAACCAGCGAAGGATGGTCAGCTTATGGCAATCTGTCGCGTGATATTATCATCCGCACATTACTGTTATATTTTGTTGAATTAACTTTGCTATATGCAGCTAGTGAGCAAGGAGATGTGCCACTCGCATCTATTCAAATAATCGTTGTTATCTTTGGTATTATTTCATACTCGCTTGATGGTTTTGCCCATGCGAGTGAGGCACTGGTCGGAGAAGCGATAGGTGCAAAGCGACAAGATGCCTTAAAACAAATCATATGGCGCGCGACAGCACTCGCGGGCCTTGCTAGCCTATTTATGAGTTTATTGTTGGCAATCTTTGCACAACCATTATTACTGACATTAACAAGCTATGATGCTGTCATAAGCACCACAAAAGATTTGTGGTTCTATGTGCTTTGTCTTGCGCCAGCTGCATTCCTTGCCTTTCAAATGGATGGTATTTTTATTGGAGCCGCAAATGGGCGCGCCTTACGAAATGGCATGATCATCTCATTTATCGTATTTGGTGCCAGTTTGTTTGGCTTATCTCAGATATCATTCATCCCAGCACTTGACGGTGTTCTTATCGCATTTATCCTTTATCTTATGACACGCGGCATTACACTTATGATCCGCCTGCCTGAGTTATTGATAATCGCAAATACAACAAAATCGCCCTAACGAGACAAAGCCATCATGACGCAACAAACATACGCCGCCATTAATTATCCTTCATTTGATAAAGCTACCAAAGATGATTTGCCATTACATGTTATGACAGCTGATGAAGCTGTCACATGGCATGATACATTAAGCGCGTATCAGAAGGCATTTATCGAAACGAGCGGCGCATCTATGACAGCTGGATCATCTGGCATATTATTGAATGAAGATGGCTCACAGGAAGGCGCTTATTTCATAAGTGGCGCCCCTGTGATTTGGCAGGCAGCAAAAGCAGCCAAAACGCTGCCAGCAAGACGCTACCGCATCGAAGCGCAAAATCTGTCAGCGAAGGATATCGAAGCAATTTTGCTAGGCTTCAGTCTCGCACAATATCAACCGCATCTTCATAGTGATAGCACGCCAAATCTCACGACAGCCACATGTCATACAACATCGTCTCATGAGCGCACACATGCCCTTGCGAGAGGCACAATGCTATGCCGCGATCTGATTAACGCACCAGCCAATCTGATGACACCTGCAACGCTAGCAGAAGAAGCAACAGCGCTCGCAAAACAATTTAATGCCAAGATTTCCATTACCACTGGCGATGATTTGGCAAAACATTATCCTGCCATCCACACTGTAGGTCGTGCTGCTGAAGTAGCGCCACGGCTTATTGATATGCAATGGGGTGATAAGGGGCCAATCATCACTCTTGTTGGCAAAGGCGTTACCTTTGATTCAGGCGGGCTTGACCTTAAACCATCCAAAGCAATGGAGATGATGAAAAAAGATATGGGAGGATCAGCCCATGTGCTTGGTCTTGCGATGGCGATTATGATGACAAATCTGCCTATCCGTTTGCGTGCTCTAATAGGCGCTGCAGAAAATGCGGTGTCTGATAAATCAATGCGCCCTATGGATGTTATGAACACCAGAGCAGGGATCAAAGTAGAGGTAGGCAACACAGATGCAGAAGGGCGTCTTGTACTTGCAGATGCACTAGATTTAGCACTTGAAGATAACCCAGATTTTATGGTGGATTTTGCGACCCTAACGGGTGCGGCGCGCGTCGCTCTTGGTACAGAATGCCCTGCATTATTCTGCAATCATGATGATACAGCTAAGGCTATTACAGATGCTGGCAAGACAGAAAATGACCCGCTTTGGCATATGCCATTATTTGAGCCTTATGATGCCCAGCTAGATAATGGAGGCCATATGGCATTATCTAGCACTGGCTCATCAGGCTATGGCGGCGCTATCACAGCTGCCTTATTCTTGCGACGCTTTACCGGCAAGGACGTCAATTGGGCTCACATAGATGTGATGGCATGGAATCTTGCTAGCAAGCCAGGCAGACCAAAGGGCGGCGAGGCTATGGGGCTTCGCGCTATTTACAACTATATTGAACAGATGTGCTAATAGCCTTTTTTCTTATCAACAATATTGGCTGGCTCTGTGCCTTTATGAAAAGATACCAACGCTTTGGCTATTTGTTGT
Organism: Alphaproteobacteria bacterium; assembly: GCA_011526395.1. Classification (GTDB taxonomy): domain Bacteria; phylum Pseudomonadota; class Alphaproteobacteria; order Puniceispirillales; family Puniceispirillaceae; genus UBA685. Next base: position 14,005 of record WTHW01000260.1, on the reverse strand, counting down.
GATGCTGTTTGCGGATTTGTTTGCGCGGCGACATGTGGCCAAATTGTAATATGCGGGTGATCCCAAAACTTATGATCATCTGGCAAAGGCTCAACTTCAAACACATCAAGGCTTGCGCCTGAAATATGACCCGAATTGATAGCTGTCAGAAGATCATCCTCTATTACATGTTTACCTCTGCCGGCATTAATAAAATAAGCGCCCACTTTCATCTTTGAGAATTTTGCTTTGTCAAAAAATCCGGTGGTTTCTTCTGTGAGCGGCATGATGCAAATATGTATATCCATCTCTTGCAACATTTCAGACAAGCCTGCCTCACCATATTTGACAGGATAATCTAAATCAGGGTGCGGGCCCCTTGCATATCCTGTGACATCAAACCCAAGCGCACGTAACTGGCGGACAACTTCATTACCAATAGCACCAACACCATAGACACCTAGCTTTAATGCTCTGGCATCTTGTTGTGGTAATGGCCTGAACTCACGGCGTTTTGCTAGGGCGCGATAATCAGATGCATTGCGGCATTTTTCTAGTACAGACAGACACACCCAATGCCCAAGTGCAACACTCATATCATGGTCAACAATGCGCACAACAGGAAGGTGAGATGGCAAGCTTTCATCTTTGAAAATATGGTCTACCCCTTGCCCTAATGAGACAACACCTTTCAAATTTGGCATTTGTTTTATCTGGCCAATAGGCGGGTTCCATACCATGGCTGCCATAGCTTGTTTTGCGGCCTCTGACATTAGCGGGACAAGCTTAAGATCAGGCAAATGATTTTGAAGGCGCGCTTGCCATGCCTCTATACGAGAGGCTTCAGCCGCACCATCATAATAAGCCACAATAAAAGGCTCTTCACTATAGATATCTGTCATCTCATCGCTTTCATCACTTGCGCATGAAGGTCTTTATTTGCACAGGCGATAAGTGAGCTTGTCTTGCCAAGAATAACCTCACCACCTTGCCAATCTGTGACAATGCCGCCTGCATTTTCAATCACAGGCACCAATCCCATTATATCATGACTGGCAAGTTGATGTTCTATAACAATATCAATATGCCCAGCTGCCAATAAGGCATAATTATAGCAATCACCACCCCAGTTCGAGCTTAAACATTTTGATGATAACGCCATATATTTCTGCAAAGCTTCCTCATCCAGTGCTTCTGGCGCTGTTGAGCATATGCGTGCTTGGCTCAAATCAGTGATGTCTGATGTGGAAATCTTACTCCCATTTAGCGTGGATGTATGATTTGGCACAGCGATAAACATCTCATCAAGCATTGGCATATCAATCACTGAAGCCACGGCTCTATGGTCAACGCATAAAGCGACCAATGTGCCGAATGTGGGCTTGCCCATGACAAAGGCTCTTGTACCATCAATCGGGTCAATCACCCAATCAATCTCACCTGTAATCTGCCCACCATGCTCTTCGCCAACAACATTATGTTCCGGGAACATATTATATATGGCTTGCCTGATAACAGCTTCGGCTGATTTGTCAGCAATTGTTACAGGGCTGTTATCAGCTTTACCTTCCACAACAAGCGGCTGTCTGAAATAAGGTGCAATTGCTTTTCTTGAGGCAAAACAAAAGCTAGCAAGATGACCTGCTAGCTTTTCTGAATTTATATCAAGGTCTTCCCAGCGCATTGCTAGGCACCTCTAATTTATTCTGCTTCAGATGCGATTTCTGCATCTGTTGGCAGGGCAGCTGGCGCGCTAGATAGGCTACGCAAATAGGCAATCATATTCGCTCTATCTTTTGGCTTTTTCAAACCAGCAAAATTCATCTTTGTGCCAGCAATATATGCCTTTGGCTTGTACAAGAAAGCATTCAAAGCTTGGTAGTCCCATGCGCCGCCAAAACCAGCTAGCGCGGCTGAGTAACCAAAACCATCTACCGCACCTTTACCAGCATTCACAATGTTCCAAAGGCCAGGACCCACTTTATTAGCGCCGCCTTCTTCAAACACATGGCAAGCTGTACATTTTTTGGCCAATTTCATACCAGCTGCGATATCTGCTTCTGCTAGCAATGCCAAAATAGGCTCTGGGCCAGCAGGTGCAGCAACGGCTGTTCCAGCATCTGCAACAACAGTCACTTCAATCGGATATGCGTTAGCAACTTTTTCACCACCGTGACCATGACCATGATGAGATGGCACAAGAACTTGGCCTGCTTTAATGCCTGCCATTAACAACAAGGCTGCAAGTAATACACCAGCGAATAGCTTGTTAAATTTGAGTTCATCCATAATCTTGACGTCCCCCGAACATCGTGTCTTTACGATTGCGGCATAATACCTGCCAAAAATACATCCACTTCATAGCTCAAGATGCGCTAATTCTCAAGCCATGTTGGTCGTGTTTTGCGTTTTCTTTTGCATGATTTTTCGATTTATGGAACAAAAAGGCCATGACTGACGCAAATTTAAGCATTTCTTATCCTGACGATGATATGATTATCCTCATACCTGCGCGCATGGCGGCAAGCCGTTTGCCTAATAAACCAATGGCAGATATCGCAGGTAAGCCCTTAATTGAACATGTCTGGTCAGCGGCAATCAAATCCAAACTGGCACCTGTGCATGTGGCAACAGATCACCAAGCCATCTTTGATCATATCACAGCAATTGGCGGTAATGCAGTCATGACCAAGCCATCACATCCTTCAGGCTCAGATAGGATTTATGAAGCTATTTCGAAAATTGACCCGGATGGCAAATATCAGAAACTGATCAATCTTCAAGGTGATTTGCCAACAATCACAACAAGTGCGATTGAAAAATTAGCACAATTATTAAATCAGCAAAGATGCGAGCTTGCCACCCTTGTATCTAGAGCGAACGATGATGAGATCACCAAGCCGCAGGTTGTGAAAGCTGTAATGAGTTGGCATGAAGATGATATAACAGGCAGAGCCCATTATTTTTCGCGTGAAGCAGTGCCACATAATGCAACTGAATACTGGCATCATATTGGATTATATGGCTGGCAGCGCTCTGCGCTGGAAAAATTTGTCTCCCTTCCGCCATCACCGCTTGAGCAGACAGAAAAGCTAGAGCAATTGCGTGCCATTGAAGCTGGCATGATTGTTGAAGCGGCACAGATTGACGAAGCGCCCGGCGGTGTAGATACTATGGAAGATTTAAACGCCATCAGAGCATTATTTGATAATGCGTAAACCCACGCAATAAAAGGTCTGACTATGACAAAACAGATAGTTGCTTTTCAAGGAGTGCTTGGCGCCTATTCTCATATGGCGGCACAAGCAACATTACCTGACTTTGACGTGCTACCGTGCGGCTCATTCTCAGAGATGATGGCAAAAGTGCGCAATGGTGATGCGCAGATGGCGATGGTTCCGGTTGAAAATTCGACTGCAGGGCGTGTAGCAGATATTCATCATCTGCTACCAGAATCAGGTTTGAAAATAGCCGCAGAACATTTCCAGCCTGTGAACCACCAGCTATTTGGTCTTGCAGGGGCAAAATTGTCAGACATCACCCATGCTCACAGCCATGAACAAGCATTGGCACAATGCAGACAAAGCCTTGAGGATAACGCCATCACAGCCGTGACACATGCTGATACGGCTGGCGCTGCCAAAGATATCGCGGCGCAAGGTGATAAAACGCAAGCTGCTATCGCCTCACGCCTAGCAGGTGAGATTTATGGCCTAGAGCTTATCCAAGAAAATTTCGAAGATTTAAAATCAAATACCACAAGGTTTTTGATCATGGCACCTGATGCTCCTATCGCGCCATATGAAGCAGATAAGAGATATGTCACAACGATGGTCTTTCGTTTACGGTCTGTGCCTGCCGCTTTATATAAAGCGCTTGGCGGCTTTGCCACAAATGGCGTCAATATGACCAAAATTGAGAGCTACATGCTTGGCGGTCGCAAATCAGCTGCACAATTTTATGTTGATTTAGAGGCTCATATCGACTCGCCCTCAATGAAGCATGCGCTTGAGGAACTCGCTTTTTATTGCGAATCAGATGGATTGCAAATTTTAGGATCCTATCCTGCCGCTGATATCCGCTATAAAGCGTAACGAAAGTTTCTAGCCGATATAGGATAATGACTTGTTTTACTGGCTAATTTGCCCCATATTGCAAAGCAGGAAGGCAGATGGGCGTTTGTCCTGTTTACCAGGCCAGGTCCGAAAGGAAGCAACCACAGCAGATTTTTAACGGGTCATCTGTCTTCCGCTTTATAAGTCTTGATACGGTTACTACAATATAGTGCTGATACCGCCATCACATTAGACACCGTCTTTGGAACGAATGTATGTCTGAACAAGCCACATCCGCCTACCGCGTGTTAGCGCGAAAATATCGCCCTGATAATTTTACTGGCTTAATTGGACAAGACGCGCTCGTCAAAACACTTCAAAATGCAATAACTCACGGCAGACTTGCTCATGCATTTGTCTTAACTGGCGTGCGCGGTGTTGGGAAAACATCAACAGCGCGCATATTGGCCAAAGGTTTGAATTGCATTGGCGCTGATGGCACTGGCGGGCCAACGCTTGATCCATGCGGTGTGTGCGAATCATGTCAATCTATCGCAATGGGTCGCCATGTTGACGTGCTTGAAATGGACGCCGCCAGCAATACAGGCGTTGATGATGTCAGAGACATCATCGAGGGCGCAAGCTACAGGCCTGTGTCAGCGCGCTTTAAGATTTACATCATCGATGAAGTTCACATGCTCTCGAAAAGTGCGTTTAACGCGCTACTAAAGACTCTTGAAGAGCCTCCTGAAGCTGTAAAATTTATTTTCGCCACTACCGAAATTCGCAAAGTTCCCGTGACAATTTTATCACGGTGTCAGCGTTTTGATTTGCGCCGTGTCTCTGTTTCACTTCTTGCCTCACATTTGCAGCAAATTGCAGATAAAGAAGACATCAAAGCTGATGAAGATGCCATTCATATGATTGCCAGAGCCGCAGAGGGATCTGTGCGCGACTCACTATCATTGCTTGACCAAGCCGCCGCGATGACAGCAGATACCATCACGGCAACCAATGTTTCAGCTATGCTAGGCCATGCAGGCGATAGCGATATCGGCAGAATTTTAACAAGCTGTATGGCAGGTGATATCACATCTGCTCTATCAGCTTTTACGAATGCTGATGAACGAGGCTCTGAGCCTGAAAAAATCATATCTGATATGCTTGATTTGGTGCATTACGCATCACTTCATGCCGCTGGCGCCGGCTTAGCTGATTTGCCAGAAGCAACAATGGCTGTCACAGCTGAGCTTGCCAATAATGGTATTGGCAAATTAGGACGGGCTTGGCAGTTATTATTGAAAGGACATGGCGAAGTTAAATCCGCGCCAAATGCAAGAGCCAGCGCGCAAATGGTTTTGATAAGGCTGGCTCATGCCGCGCCTATGCCAACCCCAGCTGAAATCATTCAAAAATTACCACAAGCACCAGATGGCCCCCCTGCTAGCCAATCATCAGCTTCATCACAATCAGCGCCGCAACAAAGTACTAGCTCACATACACCGTCCCCTAGCCCGACCGTGCCTTCTAGCACGGGAAGCTCTGCGCCTACAGCGATGGCGCAAGACACAAATGCAGCAGTTGCGATGATGCAAGAACCAGAGCAAGCCCCTCAGCTGTCAGAACCTCAAACCAATTTTATAAATTCGATTGCAGATGCCGCCGCTTTATTAGAGCAAAATGGCGAAATGATATTGGCAGCACATTTGCGCAATTATGTTCGTCCAATCTCTGTCACAAAAGGGCATATGGAAATATACATAGAGCCGCAAGCACCAGAGGATTTAGGCGCAAAATTAGCCAAACATCTCTCGAACTATCTCTCACAGCCTTATCTTGTCTCACTTGGCGAAGATAAATCTGGCAAAACATTGCTAGAACTGGAAAAGCAAGCTGAGCAAGATAAATTTGACTCCATGAAGCAAGATGCGCTCGTCAAGGCAGCATTAAAGACATTCGAAAATGCAGAAATCACAAATGTCATCAAACAGGATTTCACAGCTGACAGTGGTCTTTCACAACTAACAGAACAGGAAGATGATCGCGATGCGTAATATGGCCTCTATGATGCAAAAGCTGTCTGGCCTTCAAGGCAAGATGCAAGAATTGCAAAATGAGCTTGCATCTATGCAATTTGAAGCCAATGCAGCAGGTGGCCAAGTGCGTGCAGCTGTTAATGGAAAAAAACAAGTGGTCATGATTGAAATTGACCCTGCCCTGATGGTGCCAAGCGAAGCTGATTTAGTGGCTGATCTTGTAAAAGTGGCAATTAGCAACGCTATGGAAATGGCAGAAGCTGAACAAGCGCGTCGTATTGCAGAATTGACTGACGGCTTGCCAATACCACCTGGTATGAGCTTGCCTTTCTAAGAGACCATTATGGAAACACCGCTCGATCAGTTAATCAAACGCTTATCTCGCTTACCTGGCCTTGGGCCACGCTCAGCACGGCGTGCGGCGCTTCATTTATTGAAAAACAAACAAACCATGATGTTACCACTCGCCCAAGAGATGGCTGACGTAGCCCATAGTGTAAAAACATGTGTTACTTGTGGAAACCTTGATTTAACCGATGAATGTCACATTTGCCATGATCCTAAACGTGATCTAACACGGCTCTGCATCATTGAGGATGTGGCTGATTTATGGGCGATGGAACGCGCCGGTGTATTTTCGGGCAGTTATCATGTGCTTGGCGGCACACTCAGCGCACTTGAAGGGCGCGGTCCTGCTGAATTAGGCATTGATAGGTTGCTATCACGCATTCAAAATAGCGAAATCACAGAGGTGATATTGGCCACCTCAGCTACTGTTGATGGACAAACGACGGCACACTATATTGCCGAGAAGCTTAGCAATAGCGAGGTATCAATTACACGCCTTGCTCATGGCCTTCCCGTAGGGGGCGAGCTAAACTTCCTTGATGAAGGTACATTAGCGCAAGCGATGCGAGCCAGATCAAAATTATAGCAAATCAACCTTAGCTGGCGCCTCTTCAATCACATCAAATTCACCAATCCGCTCGCCTCGTTTTGTGATTTTCCCTGTTGATGTTCTTATATCAGACACATCTTTGACAGCTTGACCAAAATGGCGATCTAGAGATTCAACACGCTTATCAAGACGCACCACATCCTCAATCAATTTTATGATCTCATTCTGAATAAGTGCTGTTTGCTCTCTCATTCTGGCATCTCGTAATATGGCGCGAACAGTGTTTAATGTTGCCATCATTGTTGTTGGTGATACGATCCATACCCTTGCTCTGTAGCTATCTTCAATGATGGGCTGCATATTGGCATGAAGTTCAGCATAGACAGCTTCGGACGGCAGAAATAAACATGCTGATTCAGCCGTCTCACCGGCAAGGATATATTTATCAGCTATATCTTTTACATGACCTTTGACAGCCACGCCCAAGGCTTTACGTGCTGCCTGTCTTGAGGGCTCATCAACAGCATCTTGCAATGCTTGCCATGCTTCAAGTGGGAATTTGGCATCAATCACAATATCGCCCGGCGGATTTGGCAGGCGAAGAACACAATCAGCACGCTTGCCATTACTTAATTGATATTGAAATTCATAGGAATTTGGCGGCAGGACAGTGCGTACTAAATTTTCTAGCTGTACCTCACCAAAGGCACCGCGCTCTGTCTTGTTTGACAGTATATTCTGAAGGCTAGAGACTTGAGAGGTTAAGGTCGTGATTTGTTGTGATGCAGCATCAATCACAGCAAGGCGTTCAGCCAAAGACTTAAGATTATCATGTGTGCTTTGCGTTTGTTTTTGCAAATTCTGCGACATCCGCTCACTCATAGAGCCAAGCTGTTCTTCAAGTCTTTTTGATAACATAGCCTCTTGATTGCGCATCTGCTCTGCCATCTGCGCTTGGCTAGTGCTCGCTTGTTGCGCCAATAGCTCTAGCTGGGCTTTCAAGCCTGTCATCGCATCTGCGTTATGATCGCTTGTCTCTTGTGCAGGTTTACCAGCCAGTTTTTGCCCAATGATGAAGGCAAAGAGAGCACCAAAAATGGCTATAAGTATAAGAGCGATTGTTTCCATAATATCCAATCATAACGAGAGAGATTACTTGTGAATAGGCTTTTCATCATTTCTTGACGCGCTTTGATAACAAAGGCTAAAACCAAATGAGATTTTCTAATGAAAAGGTCGCCAAAGATGGCTGTATTACCAATTATTCATGTGCCTAATGATGTGTTACGCCAGACAGCAAAGCCTGTATTGGATGTTACGAATGAAACGCGCCAGCTATTAGATGACATGGCAGAGACAATGTATGATGCGCCGGGCATCGGTCTTGCAGCGAATCAAATTGGCTCGCTTGAGCGTCTAATCGTGATGGATTGCGGCAGTGATGATGCGCCCGAATTATGGCAAATGATTAACCCTGAAATCATCTGGTCATCAGACGAGACAGCTAAGCTTGAAGAGGGGTGTTTATCAATACCAGGCCATAATGCTGAGGTAACGCGCCCTGCGATAGTGCGCGCACGATATACAAATATCGATGGCATAGAACAAGAAATGGAAGCTGAAGGCTTACTTGCGGCATGCATTCAGCATGAAATTGATCATCTAAATGGTGTCATGTTTATTGACCATCTTTCACGATTAAAGCGCAATATGATGTGGAAACGTGTATTGAAAACAGCACGCGCCTAACATCACAGCTTGGCTAGAATAAGGAAGAATGAATGCCGAAGTCAGGGCTAAATATCGTATTTATGGGAAGCCCAGACTTTTCATGCCCTAGCTTATCGAAGCTGATAACATCTGATCACAAGGTAACGCATGTACTGACACAGCCGCCTCGTGCATCAGGGCGTGGCATGCAAGAAACAAAAACAGCAGTCGCACAATTAGCTGAAAGCCATAACATACCGACAAGCTGGCCGTTATCCCTGAAAACAAAAGATAGCTATGATCTTCTTAAGAACTGTCATGCTGACCTATTTGTCGTGGTGGCATATGGCCTTATACTTCCCAAGAATATTTTAGACTTGCCACGATTGGGGGCGCTTAATGGTCATGCCTCTTTACTGCCACGTTGGCGCGGGGCGGCGCCGATACAACGCGCTATCGAGGCAGGTGATGATATCACCGGCACTTGCGCCATGATGATGGAAGAAGGGCTTGATACAGGGCCTGTCATCCTAAAGTCACAGACACCCATATCAGAAGATGATACAGCCTCTACACTTCATGACAGGCTGGCTGATATGACAGCAGATACTCTGCTAGAAGCGATAGACGCGCTAGAAAATGGCACCGCTATTGCCGCACCGCAAAGCGCCGATGGCATTTTATATGCTCATAAAATTCAAAAATCAGATGCAGCACTTTCATTTGATAAAGAGGCTGTTGAAATTAAGAGACAAATTCATGCTTTCTCACCTTTTCCGGGTGGCTTTATCACAGGCGCAAGTGGCAAGCGCACAAAATGCCTAACAGCTTATTTGCCTGAAACCCATCATAGCAAAGAGAACGGCACCTATCTTGGCAGTGATGATAAGGGTCTATTAATTGGATGTGCAAATGGCACAACTCTTGGCATTTCTATGATACAACCAGCTGGCAAGAAACCAATGAGCGCTTCTGAATTCCTTCGAGGCAGGCATTTGGAAATTGGCATAGACTTTGATAAGCAGATGTGATGAAACGGTTTTTTATTACAGTAGAATATGACGGCACAAATCTTGTTGGCTGGCAAAAACAACAATCAGGTGAGTCTGTGCAAGGGTATCTTGAAAAAGCCGCCATGGCCTTAACAGGCAGGGATGTTTTGGTTCAAGGATCAGGCAGAACAGATGCTGGTGTGCATGCCATGGGTCAGGTAGCTCACTTGGATGTGCCAGAAAAATTTGATGAAAAAGCGATATTACAAGGCCTCAATGCCAAACTTGAGACAAAACAAGTAAAGGTGCTAGAAGCACGCCATGTAAGTGATGAGATGCACGCACGTTTCTCTGCTACAAAACGCTCTTATATTTACCGGATTCTCAATCGCAAAGTTGGCTCTGCCCTATCTAGGGAATTTATGTGGCATGTGCCATACCCGCTTGATATTGAAATGATGCAACAAGGGGCTAATCATTTGATTGGGGTGCATGATTTCACCAGTTTTCGCGCATCTGCTTGTCAGGCAAAATCACCTATCCGCTCTATCGAGTCGATTGAAATTATCAAGCAAGATGATGTGATTGAACTTCACGCCAGTGCTATTTCATTTTTGCATAATCAAATTCGTAATATAACCGGAACATTAGTGCAGGTTGGGCGCGGAAAATGGCATCCTGATATGGTGTTGCGCGCGCTAGAAGCAAAAGACCGTGCCAAAGCTGGGCCAGCGGCACCGCCTCATGGATTATATCTATCCAAAATTGAATTCTAGGAAATAGGCGCAGTAAATCCTGTTGCCATATTCACAAGCCCATCTAGCAATATGCGCGCGATAATAAAACCAACGGCAAGGCCGCCACTGATACCAATCACATCTCGTGCAACGCGCCAAATGCGGAAAATGATCCAAATGACGACCGGGACAACTAATAAATGTATCTGAAGCCCTGGCGCTGCCATCACTATCAACGCGATTGTGCCAAATAATATAGCCTGAAGAGCTGTCAGCCACTGATAGGGGATAATAAAGGCTAGAAACCTGTCTGATTTATCAATGCGCTTTAACAAGAAATGCACCAGCCAGATATAGGCCAATGTTGATATCAGTGAAATAAGAGATAATCGTATAAAAACAGATGCACCAAAAATAGATGTCGCAAAACTTGTGGCAAGCACATGCAATATCCAGACACCCCACACTGACTGCCAAAAGGCAGCTGATGTCTGCTCGAACAACTCTTCTGGCTTGCCTCTACCTAACGCTAAACGCCACGAGGCCGCAACGGCTCTAAATAAACTTAAAGGTGATAAATTCATAAGCCTGATTCACGCCCTTATATTTCAGTTATCTGAGGATAGCTGACAATTTTCAATAAATGTCGCATAGATTTTTGTTAAGTCATCAATATCTTGGATGGCTACATGTTCATCTACTTTGTGCATTGTCTGACCCACAAGGCCAAATTCAGCGACGGGACAAAGATGACACAAAAAACGTGCATCGGACGTGCCGCCAGATGTCGATAATTTTGCTTTCGTGGCAGTAACGCTCTCTATCGCTATTTGCAAATGAGATAACATATCATTTGGTGCTGTCACAAAAGGATGCGCATTACATACCCACTCAATATCAAACCGCACTTCTTTATCATCAGCCACACGTGTGAAATGTTCATACAACCAGCCCATCAAGCTGTCTTGCGAATGCTCTGTATTAAAGCGAATATTAAATTGCCCGAAAGCACGATTTGCAATCACATTACCAGCGGCATCAGGTATATGAAGATCAACAACCTCAGCTGTTGAGGGATCAAAATAATCATTACCGCCATCTAATTCAGCTGAATTAACCGGCGCAAGCATGTCTAGCAAGGCTGGTACAGGATTATTGGCAAGATGGGGATATGCCACATGACCTTGCGCGCCTGTGACAGTCAATTTGCCTGTTAAAGACCCGCGGCGCCCATTTTTGATAACCTCACCCATGCTAGACGGATTGGTTGGCTCACCCACAAGGCAAAAATCAGGGATAATCTGTTCTGATTTTAGCCAGTCAACCATCTTCACTGTGCCGTTTAGTGCAACACCTTCCTCATCACCTGTAATGATAAGGCTGATGGTGCCAGTTGGCTTATTTGCCTCATCACATGACTTTACAGCGGCTATAAAGGCAGCAATGCCACCTTTCATATCAGCCGCGCCACGTCCAAATAATTTGCCATCAGAAATAGTGCCTGAAAAAGGGGCATGAGACCATGCAGCCTCATCACCTACAGGCACAACATCTGTATGGCCAGCAAACGCGATATGAGGAGCGTTTGCATCACCTTGGCGAATGGCGAAAAGATTATCAATGCGTGCATCACCCTCACCAAATGGCAGTCTGGTCACAGCAAAACCAAGTGCCTCTAACTCACCTTGAAGCAGGTCAAGGGCGCCTGCTTCATGTGGTGTAACAGACGGGCATTTGATTAATCTTGCTGATAAATCCACACCATATGACGGTGATGCACTCATGATAGTTTTAGTCCCGTAATAGGTCGTTTACAGATGTCTTTGATCTTGTGCGCTCATCAACTTGTTTGATGATAACAGCACAAGATAGTGACGGGCCCTCACTGCCATCTGCCAATGGCTTACCCGGCATAGTACCCGGCACCACCACAGAATAAGCTGGCACGCGGCCCATATGAACTTCACCTGTTACACGGTTTACAATTTTGGTTGAGGCGCCAATAAATACACCCATCGATAATACAGCGCCTTCCTCGACAACAACACCCTCAACAACTTCAGAACGTGCGCCGATGAAACAATTATCTTCAATCACAACAGGACCAGCCTGCAATGGCTCTAGCACACCGCCAATACCAGCACCGCCAGATAGGTGAACATTTTTACCGATTTGCGCACATGAGCCAACAGTGGCCCACGTATCCACCATAGTACCTTCACCCACATAGGCACCAAGATTCACAAAACTTGGCATTAAAACAACTGATGGCGCGATGAAGGCTGAATGACGCACGATAGAGCCAGGAACAGCACGGAAATTACTTGCACGAAAACGTGCTTCATCCCATCCAGAAAATTTTGATGGCACCTTGTCCCACCAAACAGATGCACCTGCCTCTGGGTGACCTGCACCGCCATCCATAATTTGCATATCATTTAGACGGAACGATAACAGCACGGCTTTTTTAAGCCACTGATTCACCTGCCATTGATGATTGCCTGTTGGCTCTGCCACTCTTGCACTGCCATTATCCAGCATTTCAAGCGCGGCATTCACGCCATCTCTGATCTCGCCTTGTGTATCTAGGCCAATGGAATCTCTGTCATCAAAGGCTGCATCGATTAATGTTTCTAAGGCTTTCATGTCCATTTTCTTCTCGCTTATTCGCTTTATTTGTTAAGATTATTGGCTCAAAATCTCTCTCAAGCAGGAGTTTAGGTCACTTGATTGATTATGTACATAATCTTCATCACTTCCAGATTTTGCCCATTCATGTTCATGTTCAATCCAGACTGTTCCCATGCCTAGCTCATGTGGTACCCGCAAATTCACGGCCATATCTTCAAACATGACTGCTTTTTGTGGTGCTATACCAGAGCTTGCTAAAAACAACTCATAGGGTCTTCGTGCAGGCTTTGGTTCATGCTCAGATGCAATGATATCGAAGATCACATCAAAATGAGACCGCACACCATAAGCGCCCAATATATTTTCAGCATGTGCCACTGTGCCATTGGTAAAGATATGTTTTTGTCCCGGCAACGCGCCTAACAATTCAGATAACTCTTCATCTGGCGAGATATCACTTAAATCAATGTCATGCACATAGGTTAAGAACTTGTCTGAGCCCATCCCAAATTCTTGCATCAAACCATGCATTGTTGTGCCATATTGGCGAAATAATCTTGTCTTTAATTCAGCAGCTTCTGCTTCTGGCAACGAGAATTCATCCATGATAAATTCGGTCATTTTTTGCGCCACACGCGCAAATAAATTTGATTTCGCAGGATAGATTGTATTGTCGAGATCAAAAACCCAATCAGTGACCCCATGTTGGATCAAATCAGATAAGACAACAGATGATAATGGGGCATGAGACGACATAATGTTCCTTTTCACATGAAGGTATCAAAAAATTCGCTATGACCAGCAAGCCACTATCTATATTTAGTCTTGCGCAATCATGGTGCCAATACCATGCTCTGTAAATAATTCCACTAATATAGCATGTGGTGCGCGCCCATCCATGATAACAGCCGCCTCAGCGCCATCTTCAACAGCTTTGATACATGTCTCAAGCTTTGGAATCATGCCA
>WTHW01000020.1 GCA_011526395.1 Alphaproteobacteria bacterium | reverse complement strand
ATCAAATATTGATCCAAGACCAGATAGCGGCCTGTGGTACCTTGAAACAGGCACAGGCATGGGGGCAACCCTGAACATTGCCGTTGAGAAGAATGCCTATGCCCTCGTTGATAGAGCGACTTGGATATCTTTTGCAAATAAACAACAGCACCAAATATTGTTTGAAGGTGATATGGCGCTATTCAACCAATATGGCATCATTCCTATAAGCAATAGCGCCTGCCCGTTTGTTAGACAGGATTTAGCCATTCAATTTGCTGATTGGCTGACCTCTGAAGATGGACAAAAGACAATATCAAATTTCAAAATAGCAGGTACTCAGCTTTTTGTGCCAAATGCCCGCTAGCGACATAAGTTTAAACGGCGAAGGGGATATCGCAAACGACCGCCTTATGAGTGCCGATGGTTGATTGAATTGTAAGTTCCTGACCATTTTCAGAAAATTCAGTGTTTAACATGGCAAATGCAATATTGGCCTGCATATCTGGCGAGTAAGCAGCAGATGTCACAAATCCAGCATTATGCCCAGCTTCAGAAATTTGCCATGGGATTGATAAAGGTGAGACCTTTTCACCATCCATGATAAGGCCCTTGATCTTCCGCTTTACACCTTCGTCACGTTGACGAAGAAGCGCATCTTTACCGATATATTGATGGTCACTATCCAGACTGCAATATTTATCCAATCCCATTTCGAGTGGCGTTTCTGAACGTGTCATATCATTGCCAAATGAAAACAGGCCGCCTTCAATTCTCTCAATCAAATTTGGGCATCCCGCACGAAGATTAAATGGTTCACCTTCAGCAGTAATGGCATCCCATAGTTCAGTGCCTAATTTTGTATCAGGGAGATAAATCTCAAACCCGCCCTGTTTCGACCATCCAGAGCGTGCGATTGCCATCTGCACACCTTTGAACTCAAACCATTTGAAACGGAAGAAACGAATAGAACGAATATCTTCGCCAAATACTTTTACGAGCAAGTCTTCTGCCATAGGGCCTTGAATGGCAAGTGGTGACACATCAGGTTCGCTTACCTCAACATCCATGCCATACCCTTCTGCTAGACCAGCAGCCCAGAATAAAAGGTCAGAATCAGCAATGGAAAACCAAAACTTGTCTGGCGCAATGCAAAGGGCAACTGGATCATTCAGCATGCCACCTTTGCCATCAACTACAGGTGCATAATAACAACGACCTGGCTCAGCATTGGACAAATCACGCGCACTCATCAATGTTGCAAGTTTATGAGCATCTGGGCCTTCTAGTTGAACTTGACGTTCAACAGACACATCCCAAATCTGCGCATATTTCTTTAAGTGATGGTAATCTTCTTCAAGAGAGCGAAACACGGATGGCAAAAGCATATGATTGTAGACTGTGTAGCCTGATACACCCTCTTGCGATACGCGCTCTGTAAAGGGCGATGGACGAAGACGGCGTGACGGGAAAATTGGGGCGCCTGACATCATGGATCTCCTGTTGAAAAAGCAACATTATTTATATCTAAACCCGAAATGAATTGAAAACTCATAAAAAGCAAGAGGCAAGTCGCAAAACCGGTCAATTTTTGTGTGTTTTTTATGTTTTTATCTTGGAAGTTTGCACCAGCATGGTTAAATCTAGGAACAAAAGGTGTTTGCCTGTGAACTCATCTTGTAAATAAATTAGAAATGGTGATGAAATACTATGTCTGGAAACTATAAATTTGACACATTGACACTTCATGCAGGTCAAGTTGCTGACAAATCAACTGGTGCACGTGCTGTGCCCATCTACCAGACAACATCATATGTGTTTCAGGATACAGAACACGCTGCCTCTCTGTTCAATATGGAAGTTGGCGGGCATATTTATTCACGCCTAACCAACCCAACGATAGCGACCCTTGAACAACGTGTCGCTGCTCTAGAAGGTGGGGTTGCCTGTGTAGCGGTATCATCTGGTATGGCCGCACTATTTTTAACTGTACTTTCGCTGGCTAGCCAAGGTGACCATATCGTGGCGTCATCACAAATGTATGGTGCTAGCATTAACCTGTTTGAGCACACATTGCCGAGATATGGCATCACAACAACATTTGTAGCTCCCAATGATTTAGAAGCGATTGAAAAAGCAATCCAACCAAATACAAAAATGGTATTTGGTGAGGTGATTGGTAATCCAGGACTTGATGTAATGGATGTGCCAGCAGTGGCACAAATCGCAAACAAAGCAGGCGTACCGTTGGTCATCGATGGTACGTTTAACACACCTTATTTATTCAAGCCGATTGAACATGGTGCAA
The DNA here is from genome assembly GCA_011526395.1 of Alphaproteobacteria bacterium. GTDB lineage: Bacteria > Pseudomonadota > Alphaproteobacteria > Puniceispirillales > Puniceispirillaceae > UBA685. The sequence continues at coordinate 3,154 of WTHW01000020.1, read as the reverse complement.
ATATTGTTATCCAATCATTGACCAAATGGATGGGCGGACATGGTGTTGCAATGGGCGGCGCCATCATTGATGGTGGCAATTTCGACTGGGGTCAAAATGACCGCTTCCCGACCCTGACTGAGCCACATTATGCGTTTCAAGGCGTGAATTTATGGGAAGAATTTGGCCCGGCCGCTTTTAGTGCACGTGTCCGCTCGGAGGGCATGTATAATGTAGGGCCATCTCTGAGCCCAACGAACGCATTCCATCTGCTGCAAGGGCTTGAGACACTTAATTTGCGCATGGATAGGCATATTGCCAACACTGAAAAGCTCTTGGCATTTTTGTCTGATCATGAACAAATTGCATGGGTGAAGCATCCCTCACTGGCAGACCATCGTGACCATGACATTGCACAGCGCCTAATGCCAAAAGGCGTTTGCTCGATAATCTCATGTGGCATAAAGGGTGGACGCGCTGCTGGACGCGCCTTTATTGAAAATGTGCAGCTTGCATCTCATTTGGCCAATGTTGGGGATGCTAAAACGCTGGTTATTCATCCCGGCAGCACAACACATTCACATCTGACGCCAGAAGCTATGAAAAATGCTGGCCTTACAGATGACATGATACGTATCTCTGTTGGTCTTGAAGATTGCGATGACATCATAGCTGATTTCAAAAATGCACTTCGCATAGCTAAAAAAGCATCTGAAAGGTCATAAGGTTATGCATCTATCTTATAATAATGATGATATTTTTGTGTCTACTGGTGGACGTGCATTTGACGCAAGCGGCGAAGTCTTATTGTTCATTCATGGGTCTGGTCAATCTCATTTAACCTTTCTGCAACAAGGCCGATTTTTTGCGAACCGTGATTGGCAAGTGTTAAACCCAGACATGCCAGCGCATGGCCATTCTGGCGGCACGCCGCTAACAACTATATCAGATATGTCTGATTGGTATGCAGGCCTGATGGATGAATTAGGCATAAAAAGTGCGACCATTATCGGGCATTCCCAAGGGTGTCTAGTTGGACTAGAATTAGCCAAAAACCACCCAGAAAAAGTAAAAAAACTGTGTTTAGTCGCAGGGTCTATGGCAATCCCTGTTAATGATGCTTTGCTGGATATGGCTAAAAACAAACCGCAAGCTGCCTATCAAGCAATGGTGGATTGGGCACATGCCTCTGATAGCCATCTTTATGATCATAGCTGGCCGGGCTTCACACATATTGATTTTGGAAAGCAAGTTATGGCCGCCAATCAACAAAATGCGTTATTTGCTGATTTGAATGCATGTAACACTTATAAAGATGGTCTAGATGCCGCCCATTCAGTAACTTGCCCAGCCATAGCCATAATAGCGTCTCAGGATAAAATGACGCCAGCAAAGGCGGGAAAGCAGATGGCTGACGCAATAAATAATTGCGAATTTCACATTGTTGAAGATGCAGGGCACTTTCTGCCGTCAGAGAGACCATTTGAGACGAACAAAATTATCCGCAACTTTATATCATAGTGTATTGTATTTATTGGATTTATAATGATTAGAGATTTACATAAAATCGCCGTAATTGGTTCTGGCACAATGGGTAGTGCCATCGCAGGTCAAATTGCCAATGCCGGAAGAGAGGTTTTGCTTATTGATCTGCCATCAGACGGAGAAGATGCAAATGCCGTCGCTACGCAAGCGGTGGAAAGATTATTAAAATCAGATCCCCCTGCCCTCATGCACAAAAAAAGAAGCGAGCTAATTTCAGTAGGCAATATTAGAGATGATTTTAGCAGATTAGCTGATTGCGATTGGATTATTGAAGCCGTTGTTGAACGTTTGGATATCAAAAAAAGCCTTTATAAGCGGCTAGATGAGACCATCAAAGATGATTGCATTGTCACATCAAATACCTCAACAATTCCAATCAAATTGCTTGTAGAAGATATGCCATCTTCTTTCCAAGCGCGATTTGCGATTACACATTATTTCAATCCAGTTCGTTATATGCGTTTGTTAGAGCTTGTGCGCGGCGAGCAAACTGACGAAGCGATCATAGAAACGCTCGCAGATTTTAATGACCGCATTCTTGGCAAGGGTGTTGTATCTTGTGATGACACCCCCGGATTTTTGGGAAATCGTGTTGGCGTATATGCATTGCAGGTTGGGCTGGCACAAGCAGCAAAACATAATTTATCCATCGAAGATGCTGATGCTCTAATGGGACGTCCTATGGGCATCCCAAAAACAGGTATCTTTGGTCTTTATGACCTGATTGGTGTCGATTTGATGGCTGATGTTGTTGATACGCTAGCCACAATCTTACCGGAAAATGATGCTTTTCATGCCGTTGGGCAACAACATAACCCTGTTCAACCTCTCATAAAGACTATGATCTCAGAAGGCTATACCGGTGACAAAGGGTTAGGTGGTTTTTATCGTCTTGATGAGACTGAGCAAGAATTCGCTGTGAATTTATCTGATGGTTCAGTTAGCGAAAGAAAAACAGAGTTATGTCAAAAGGCAAAACTTGCTGCAGAAATGCAGGCGCGCAATGAAGAGCCGCTAGCAATGTTAATTGATAAATCACAGGACACATCAGATGAGGAACGTGCGCAAACACAGTTTGTTCGCGCAAGTCTGGCGCATATATTGGCTTATGCGGCATCTCTTATACCAGAGGTAACCAAAACACCGCAGCAAATTGATGATGCGATGAAGCTTGGATTTAATTGGATTAAAGGTCCTTTTGAAATGATGGACGCGCTTGGTAATAAGGCAGTTCGTGAGCTTATTGCTGAGGCAAATTTGGATACCCCTGCCGCTTTGACGAGTGACATGCCCTTTTATGAAGCGCGTTCTGATGATTTATTTGTTGCTCATTTCCATGATGATGGTACACGCGCCGATATGAAGGCTGTGAATCTTCCGGAAGGCACAGTGCGCTTTCATATGATGCGCCAATGCATCACGCCTCTTAAAAGCAACAATTCTGCAAGTTTATATGAAATTGGCAATGATTTACGATTGATTGAATTTCACTCGAAAGCCAATGCACTGAATGATGAGTCAATGGAAATTGTGGCACATGCAGCGCAAAATCATGGGCGCGGTATCATAGTTCACAATGATGCGCAGCATTTTTCAGCTGGTGTTGACCTAAATGCATTCCGTGCTTTTA
>WTHW01000025.1:13045-18075 GCA_011526395.1 Alphaproteobacteria bacterium | reverse complement strand
GTGATATAGTGCTGGATTTTAAGAAAACAAATAGGAAGATAATTTACGTCTTGCTTTCATCACAAGAGGGTCGCCCACACCGATTGCTTCAAAGAATTCAAGCAATTGTGTTTTCGCCTGTGCCTCGTTGAAATCCCTATCTTGGCGAATGGATTCTAGTAATTGTGCCATCGCATCTTCTTTGCGCCCGGCGGCGAAATAAGCCATTGCCAGATCATAACGTGCGGTAAGATCATTTTCATCTGCAGATACAGCCGCTTCAAGAGGCGCGATATCACCTGCTGTCTCGCCTGTTTTGAGTGCGAGTTCAACAGCAGCTTGTGCTTCGCGCAAAAATGGCTTTTCAAGCTGTTCTTCTTCGAGCGCGTCGATAATCTCTTTGGCATTTTCAAGATCGCCAAGCAAAACCATTGCCTTTATCAGACCAGCGAGAGATTCAAGAGATTCTGGCACCTCTGCCATCGCCTGTTGGAAGGCTGCCATCGCGCCTGCCCCATCATTATCAGATAGCGCTTGTTCACCTGCGGCCAGTAGGGGCGCAATATCAGGCGCACCGGGTGCTAGGCTTGCCACCTTTGAGACAAATTCTTTAACCATTGAGCCTGGCTGATTGCCTGTGAACCCATCCACAGGCTGACCATTTACAAAGGCGTAAATCGTTGGCACTGATTGGACACGAAGCTGGGCTGCTATTTCTTGATTTTCATCAATATTCACACGCACCATCTTGACCTTTGATTGGCTCGCAACCTCTGCTTCGAGGACAGGGCCAAGTTGTTTACAAGGGCCACACCATGGCGCCCAAAATTGCACAATCACAGCATGAGATTTTGAGCCTTCAACAACCTCTTCGATGAAATTTTGCATCGTCACATCAATAATCGGATGGCCCCCGGTATTTTGCGCGCCATCTTGCGCCATACCGCCGTGAGGAAATAAATCAGAATTGGTCATGAGGATGGTGTCCTTTGATAGAGGTGAGTTTGCGATGCTAACAATCTAGGATGATTGGTGTCACTGAAAAGGCCGAGAGGAATGATAATAAATCATCTGGGCTCATCGCAATGGTGCGATCATTCACCAACGGGTGCATATAAATCTGTTTGGATTGCATGATATCTTTATCAATGCCAAGTGTCACATTATGGGCTGAGCCATGCATCATCGCCAGCGGTGTCACAGCACCTGGCCTGACCCCTAAATTTTCAAGCAATCTGTCTTCTGAGCCAAATGAAAAACGTGCCGCACCAAATGCATCTGCGAGCGCTTTTAAATCAACATCCTTATCTTCTTGGATGACAGCTAGGAAGTTCTGTTTCTTTTTATCGCGCAAATAAAGATTTTTGATATGACCGCCACCTTGTTCTGTGGTCAATAATTCATCGCGAAACCCCTTGGAATCTGCAACTGTGCGCAAGGGGGGATGAACATAGCTTTCAAATGACAGGCCAAGAGACGTGATTTTTTCAAGCAACGTATCAGGATGGATAGGCAAGCTATCTTGAAAAGCTGAAGAGGCGTCCATGGCTTATAATCCTTCGAAATTATCTGTCATTATCGTCATGCTGATTACTTAGCGGATAATCGTTAAAACCGAAAGAGGGAAATCAGCCCTGCCATCACCTAGCTGATATCAGGTGATATGCTTGTGAAAATGTAACAAAAAGCAACGATTGACCGTTACAAAGCCACACCCTATAGCATATCTTGTCTAATTTTGTTGTCTTCTTGTCCAAAGGGTATCAACGTGGCAAATATCGCACTCGTCGGATGTGGCATGTGGGGCCGAAATATCGCCAGAAACCTAAGCCGGTTAGGGGCGCTTTATGCTGTCTGCGATTATAGTGAAGAGCGCGCAGCTAGCTTCGCTGAGCAGTTTGATTCACAATCTAAATCATTTGATGATATCATAGCAGATGATGCCATTGATGGTGTTATGTTGGCAACAAATGCCAATACCCATCGCGCGCTGGCAATCATGGCGCTAGAAGCTGGCAAGCATGTTTATATCGAAAAGCCGATGGCACTGACTTTGGCTGATACGCATGATATCAAAAAAGCAGCAGATGCAGCTGGCAAAGATGTCATGATTGGTCATTTAATTCGTTATCATCCTGCCTTTATTGCCATGCAAGATCAGATTAAGTCTGGCGCCATTGGGCGGGTTAAGCATATACAAGCCAACCGCCTTGCCATGGGACGAATACGCAATACTGAATCAGTATTATTTGATTTATGTCCACATGATTTATCCCTGATTTTAAGCATCACAAACCAAAGCCCTAGCAAAGTCATGTGCCATGGGGTGAGCCATATCACAAAAGGCGTTGTCGATATTTTATCAACGGGGTTGTGGTTCGATAATGGTATGTCAGCCAATATGCAAACAAGCTGGATTTCACCTTATAAAGAGCATCGCTTGACGGTGACAGGTGAGACAGGATCATTGGTATTTGATGATACCAAGCCATGGAATGAAAAGCTAACCTTATATCAAGATAGCATCACACAAGCTGGTGAATTATTTATGATTGAGCGTGCAAGCCCTCTGGCATTGCCTGTTCCAGAATCAGAGCCTTTGAGAGATGAGATGCAAGCGTTTATCGCCTTGTGCGATGAAGGTATTGTGCCGCCGACAAATGCAGATGAAGGCATAGAGGTTCAACAAGTATTAGAGAAAATGCAAGCAGAACTAATTGATTTGAGTGCCGTGAGATGATTCCCTTTATTGATTTAAAAGCACAGCAAGTACGCATCAGGGACGATGTTGATAAAAGATTAGCAAATGTCCTTGATCACGGTGCCTATATTATGGGCCCAGAAGTCAAAGAGCTAGAAGCTGAGCTTGGTAAATGGTCACGCACGAAACATGTGATTAGCTGCTCATCTGGCACAGATGCGCTTGTGCTGGCTCTTTTGGGCAAAAAACTGCGCCCCGGACAAGGTGTGATTTGCCCCTCTTTTACCTTTGCGGCAACGCCTGAAGCTATGGCTGTGTTAGGGGCCTCACCAATTTTTGCAGATGTTGACCCTCATAGCTTTAACCTTGATGCACGTAATTTATCTGCTGCACTTCAAGCTGGTATTGATAGTGGTCTTGAGGTAGTTGGCATCATGCCTGTCGGTCTTTTTGGTATGCCATCAGATATGATTGCTATTCGTGATTTTGCCCAAAAACACGGGCTTTGGGTGATTGATGATGGGGCGCAATCCTTTGGTGCGTCATTTAATGATGTGCCAGTGGGCAAGCTAGCTGATGTGACATGCACAAGCTTTTTCCCGGCAAAGCCTCTTGGCTGTTATGGTGATGGCGGCGCCTTATTCACAGATGATGATGAAGTGGCAGAAATTGCGATATCATGCCGTATCCATGGCATGGGTAAAACCAAATATCACAATGACCGTATCGGCATGACAGCGCGCCTTGATTCAATGCAAGCTGCTGTATTGCTGTCAAAATTATCAATCTTTCAAGATGAGCTTGATAAGCGCCAGCAAGTCGCAGATCAGTATCAGGCATTGTTAAGCGCGCATGTTATCACGCCGCGCCTCACAAAAGGGGCAACCTCATCATGGGCGCAATATACGATAAAATTACCACAAGATTGTGACAGGCAAGCCATACAAGATGCGCTATCAGCGAAAGGCGTGCCAACCATGATCTATTATCCTATCCCGATGCATAAACAAGCGCCCTATCAGCGCTATCCTGTGGCAAATGGTGCGCTGACCATCACAGATACTTTATGTGATATTGTGCTGGCTCTGCCAATGCACCCTTATCTGACAAGTGAGCAAATTATAACCATTTCAGATGCGTTGAAATCTGCGATGGCTGAGGCAAAATAAGGGCCCGCATAAAAACTTGCCATTTTTGATGCAAACAAGGGATATAAATGCTTGCAAGCATGAAATGCTTGGATTATAAGATGGACACATTTTGGTTTAAGCGGGTGTAGCTCAGGGGTAGAGCACAACCTTGCCAAGGTTGGGGTCGAGGGTTCGAATCCCTTCACCCGCTCCAAAATCTGGCAGATAAAGTAACGCGTCTCTTTAACTTACAAAAGAGGGGCGTTTTTTTATGTCTGATAGTTAAGAGATGACTTAAGCGTTAGCGGGTCTGCCAATTGAATAATATGACATGCCAGCCGCACGCATTTGTTCACCATCATAAAGATTACGCAAATCCACCATGACATTACCAGCCATTTTGGTCGTGAACATATCAGCGCTGATAGCTCTGAATTCGTTCCATTCTGTTATGACAACGACGCAATCAGCATCTTGCAATGTTTCAGCCGCGCTTGTCACATATTGAATGGCGCTTGGTAATAATGGTTTTGCCTCTTCCATAGAGGCTGGATCATAGGCTGTAATCTGCGCCCCTTCTGCCACTAGCTCTGGCAAGATTGAAAGCGCTGGGCTATCGCGCATATCATCTGTTTCTGGCTTAAAGGCAAGTCCCAATACAGCTATTTTCTTACCAGCGATTTGCCCACCCATCGCCTTTTTCACACGGCCTGCCATCGCGATTTTGCGTTCATCATTATAACGAACAACGCCATCAACCATTGGCATATCCACATTATGCATTTCAGCTGTTTTGACCAAAGCAAGTGTGTCTTTTGGAAAACAGCTGCCGCCATATCCGGGCCCTGCATGAAGGAATTTTGAGCCAATACGCTTATCTAGCCCCATGCCCTTTGCCACTTCATGCACATTCGCGCCAACCTCTTCACATAAATCTGCGATTTGATTAATGAAGGAGATTTTGACAGCCAAAAAGGCATTAGAGGCATATTTGATCAATTCTGCTGTCTCTAATTTGGCAAATAAAATCGGTGTCTCAATCAGATAAAGAGGGCGATAAAGCTGTCTCATAATCTCAATAGCGCGCGGTGCTTCTGTCCCCACAACCACACGGTCAGGGCGCATGAAATCATTGATAGCAGAGCCTTCACGCAAAAATTCAGGGTTTGAAGCAATATCAAAATCAGCTGTTGGATTGGCTTTGGAGACGATATCTTGTA
>WTHW01000025.1:1894-12945 GCA_011526395.1 Alphaproteobacteria bacterium | reverse complement strand
TTGTCAACACAAGTAACGTCAAACCCAAATTCTGAAAAACAAGTACCAGAAACAAGACCTACATAACCTGTGCCAATGACAACGATTTTCATTTTTCAGCCTCTTTTATGGTGCTTTGTAATAGTGGATGCGTTTTATAGTAAATTAAGTTTTTGTTCAACAGATGCTGTGATGGCATGACCAAGGGCGATATGTGCTTCTTGGATATGCATTGTTTTTGATGATGGCACATTTAGTAGGATATCACTATCAGCTGCTAATTTGCCGCCATCTTCACCAGTCATGCCAATTACGGTGATTTGTTTTTCACGTGCAACCTTTGCCGCTCTTATCACATTTTCTGAATTGCCACTTGTTGAAATGGCGATAAGCACATCCCCTGACTTGCCCAATGTTTGCACTTGCCTGTCATAAATACCATCAAAGCCAAAATCATTACTAAAGGCTGTGATGAGTGAGGTGTCAGTTGTCAGCGCAATAGCAGCAAGCCCGTCACGCGGATTGCGATGATCCAAAGTCGCAACAAATTCTGCGGCAAGATGCTGGCTATCACCCGCAGAGCCGCCATTACCACATAGCATTAATTTGCCCCCTGATTGTAATGACTGGGCAATAGCCTCAGCAGCTTTATCTGCTGTTTCACTTAATTTATTAGCCGTTTGTTCTTTTACGGCAGCGGAGGCGAGGAGCAATTCTTTTATCATCTTTTGATACTACCACATATGTCTATTGGCTCTGATAGGATGGGCTTAATGCCATGAAACATCACATAAAAGTGAACAGCGCTTCATAGGGCTGTCCCTTGACCCCATCTTTATGGCGGTTTATGACAATGAAAGCAAATATTTATGGTCACGTGAAGGGACTGGTCATGGTCAAAAAGGCGATTTTTCCTGTTGGCGGATTGGGTACGCGATTTTTGCCAGCAACAAAAGCACTGCCTAAGGAAATGCTGCCTGTTGTCGATAAGCCTCTTATTCAATATGCGATTGAAGAAGCGATTGAAGCTGGCATAGAAGAATTTATCTTTGTAACAGGTCGCAATAAGACAGCCATTGAAGATCATTTTGACCATTCCGTTGAGCTTGAGGCTGTACTTCATCAAAAGCAAAAACATGAAGCCCTAGAGACTGTGCGTAACATGATGCGTGTGCCGGGTACTGTGGCTTATGTCAGGCAACAAGAGCCAGCAGGATTAGGTCATGCTGTATGGTGCGCGCGCCATCTGGTTGGTAATGAGCCAGTGGCTGTCTTATTGGCAGATGATTTGGTGCTAGGCCAGCCTGCTTTGAAGGAAATGACTGATAATTATCAAGGCGGCAATATGGTAGCTGTCATGGAAGTGCCAAAAGAAGATACCTCATCCTATGGTATTGTGACAGCTGGCAGTGATGATGGCACGATGGTGACAATCGATGGCATTGTTGAAAAACCATCACCGCAGAACGCACCATCCAATCTTGCAGTTATTGGGCGCTATATTATTGAGCCTGAGATATTTGATGTGTTAGGCGCACAAGAAGCAGGTGTCGGCGGTGAAATTCAACTGACAGATGCATTGGCAACGCGCATTGGCGCATCACCATTTTCTGGATATCGTTTTTCAGGCAAACGATTTGATTGTGGCTCAAAAATTGGCTTTCAAAAGGCCAATATCGCTTTCAGCCTAGAGCGAGATGATATGGCAGATGAATTGCGAGCATGGCTAGCGACGCAAATTTAACCCATAAAAAAAGATTGTAGGATTAAGATGTATCAACATCAGTTTCATCCCACCATTTTGCGTGCCTATGATATCAGAGGCATCATCGGCAAAACATTATTTGCTGAAGATGCCTATGCAATTGGTGCTGGCTTTGCACAAATCATCAAACAAAAATTAGGCAAAGACCATGTTAAAATCGCGGTTGGTTATGATGGTAGGACAAGCTCGCCTATGTTGGCAGAGGCATTGGTGAGCGGGCTTGTTGATGGCGGCGCTGAGGTTATCAGCATCGGCATGGGGCCAACGCCGATGTTATATTTCGCTGATATCACATTAGATTGTGATGGGGCGATTCAAATCACAGGCTCTCACAACCCAAAAGATTATAATGGGTTTAAGATGGTGGCTGGCCATAAGTCATTTTTTGCTGGTGATATTCAGACGCTTGGCGCCATGATGGCAAAAGGAATTGCGCTTTCATCAAAGGGAAGCCACGTTGAGCATGAGATTTTTGATGATTATATCGCGCGCCTATTGGATGATGCGGTTGAATTGGATGGTCAATTTGTTTGGGATACTGGCAACGGGGCAGCTGGCCCTAGTGTGCGTGCGCTGATTTCCAAATTATCAGGTCAACATGAGTTGTTATTTGAAGAGGTAGATGGGACATTCCCCAATCATCACCCCGACCCTGTAGACCCTCATACTTTGGCATTTTTACAAGAAGCATGTGATAAAATTGGCGCGATTTGCGGGCTTGGCTTTGATGGGGATGGTGACAGGCTTGGTGTGATTGATGCCAAAGGGCGCCCTGTGCCAGGTGATATATTAACAGCCTTTTTAGGTGTTGAGTTCCTAGCACGATGCCCGGGCGAGACAATATTATTTGATGTCAAATCATCACAAACAGCGATGCAAATCATTACACAAGCTGGTGGCAATACCCAATTATGGAAAACAGGTCACAGCCATATGAAAACCAAAATGGCAGAGATAAATTGCCAATTAGCAGGCGAGATGTCTGGTCATATCTTTATCAAAGATGGCTATTTTGGATATGATGATGCGCTTTATGTAGCTGTGCGAGTATTGCGCGCAATGGTGCAAACAAAGCAATCCATTACCCAATTTATGGATAGCCTGCCGCCAAGTTTTACATCACCAGAATGCCGTGTACCATGTGATGATGAGATTAAATTCGATGTGATGAAGCATTTGGCTGATGATGCTGAAACAAACATTGGCAAGGACCCCAATCGCCAAGTGATAACGATTGATGGTATCAGAGTGCAAGATGAGACAGGATGGTGGCTGATCCGAGCATCAAACACAGAAGCCTGTCTTGTTGTGCGCGCAGAAGGTGTTGATGAGGCAAGCCTTCAGGCACAAATTGCAGATGTGAAGCAAGCACTTGCAGAGCAGAATATTACGTGGGATTACCCATAAAGCTTTGAAAATGGAAATGCATTCCACAATATGGAAAGTTCATTTTCATTTTGCTATTAAATAACAGTATAACGGTTTATAGTTCGCTTTAACTTTCAAGACAATCGTGAGGTCTATCATGGGATATATGAGCGTCGGCAATCTGTCTATTCATGCTGATTTGTTGGAATTTGTGAATGATCAGCTTTTGGCTGACACATCCATATCGAGTCAAGATTTTTGGCAAGGCTTTGATGAAGCTGTCCATAAATTAGCCCCAAAGAATAGGGCTTTATTGGCACATCGTGCAGAGTTGCAGTCAAAAATAGATAATTATCTCGTTGAAAATAGAGATAATGGGATTGATGGCGATGCCTATCAAGCGTTTTTGAAAGAGATTGGCTATATCGTCGAAGAAGGTGCTGATTTTTCCATTAACACATCACAGGTTGATGATGAGATTGCAACCATCGCTGGCCCACAGCTTGTTGTGCCTGTGATGAATGCGCGTTATGCCCTGAATGCTGCCAATGCAAGATGGGGATCTTTATATGATGCGCTTTATGGCACTGACGCCATATCAGAAGATGATGGCGCAGAAAAACAGGCACAATATAACCCTGTACGTGGCCAAAAAGTCATCGAAGCAGCGCGCGCTTTTCTGACACAATCAGCGCCGTTATCACATGGCACATGGGCAGATGCGACAGGCTTTACTGTCATTGATGGCACGCTTGTCATCGCGCAAGGTGATTTGAAAACTTATTTAAATGATGCAAGCCAGTTCAAAGGCTATCGCGGAGATGCCAGCGCGCCGACAGCGATTTTGCTATGTGGCAATAATCTGCATATTGAGATTGCGATTGATAGCCAAGGCGCAATTGGCAGTGCTGATAAAGCCTATATCAATGATGTGTTACTAGAATCTGCTATCTCAACCATTATGGATTGTGAGGATTCTGTTGCGGCTGTTGATGCAGAAGATAAAGTGCTTGCTTATGGTAATTGGCTAGGCCTTATGAAAGGTGATTTGTCGATTGAAATGACCAAAGGCGCAAATACATTTACGCGCTCTTTAAATCCTGATCGTACCTATACAGCCGCAGATGGTGGTGAATTACGCTTGAAGGGTCGCTCTTTAATGCTTGTGCGTAATGTTGGGCATTTGATGACAAACCCTGCGATTTTGCTATCAGATGGCAGCGAGATTCCAGAAGGTATCATGGATGCCTTTATGACAACTTTGGGAGCGCTTCATGATTTTGAGCGCGCAAAACAAGGTCTTGCCAGCAATTCAACCAAAGGCTCTATCTATATCGTAAAGCCGAAAATGCATGGCCCAGAAGAGGTTGCTTTTGCCACTGAAATCTTTGATGCCGTAGAAGCGTTGCTTGGCCTTTCAAAGAACACGATGAAAATCGGCATTATGGATGAAGAGCGTCGCACAACTGTGAATCTGAAAGAATGTATCCGCGCCGCTAAAGACCGTGTTGTGTTCATTAATACAGGCTTCCTTGATAGAACAGGTGATGAAATTCATACCTCTATGGAAGCAGGCCCTATGATCCGTAAAGGTGATATGAAGCAAGCAGCTTGGATTTCAGCTTATGAGAATTGGAATGTTGATGTTGGCCTTGCTTGTGGATTCTCTGGCAAAGCGCAAATCGGCAAAGGTATGTGGGCGATGCCTGATATGATGGCGGATATGATTGAACAGAAAATCGGTCATCCACTTGCAGGCGCCAATTGTGCATGGGTACCATCCCCAACAGCCGCGACATTGCATGCGATGCATTATCAGACAGTTGATGTGTTTGCACGCCAAGCAGAATTAGCAAAAAGAGACAAAGCAAATATCACTGATATTTTGACCATCCCAGTGGCACCACGCCCAAATTGGTCACAAGATGATATCACCAATGAGCTAGAAAATAATGCCCAAGGTATTTTGGGATATGTGGTTCGTTGGGTTGATGCTGGTGTGGGTTGCTCAAAAGTCCCTGATATTAATAATGTCGGATTGATGGAAGATAGAGCCACATTGCGTATCTCATCACAACATATGGCAAATTGGCTTCATCATGGCATTGTAGATAGCGAGCAAGTGATGGCTGTGATGAAGAAAATGGCAGCGATTGTGGATGAGCAGAATAAAACTGATCCAACTTATCAGCCAATGGCAGCGGATTTTGAAAATTCTATTGCGTTCCAAGCGGCCTGTGACTTAGTGTTTGAAGGGCGTCAACAACCATCAGGATATACAGAGCCTGTCTTGCATCGCAAACGTCTGGCATATAAGGCGCATCGCTAGATAAAAAGGTGTTTTTGGAACGGTTAGGCTTCATCCGGTAAGAGCATTACAGCTATGGATTTCAACCTAGACAACCATATTTCAAAAACACCTGATTTTCCAAAAGATGGCATAACCTTTTATGACTTCAGCCCTGCGCTTGAAGATGGGGTGATATTGCGCCAGATGATGGATGCTTTATGCGAGATTTCATCACCTTTAAAACCTGATGTAATCGCTGGCATTGATGCACGTGGCTTTTTATTTGCCACGCCGCTTGCGATGGCAATGGGGTGCGGTGCTGTGATGGTGCGCAAAAAAGGCAAATTGCCTGGTGATGTCATTGAAAAATCATATGCGCTTGAATATGGCGAGGCGACTTTATCATTGCAAACAAGCCGCCAAATCAAAGGCAAGCGCATTTTGCTCGTTGATGATTTGCTCGCCACAGGCGGCACAGTCTCTGCCTCTGTTGATTTGATAAAACAAGCAGGCGGCATCATTGCTGGCACAGCCTGTTTGATTGAATTAACAGGTCTTGGCGGCAGAGCTATCTTGGCAGATAAGGGCTGTCCTGTGGTTAGTTTGCAAAGCTATGAGTTCTAGCAAATGGTAGCGCAAGATAACCAAATGAAGATAGCCAAATGAAGACAGCTTCAAAAAAAGCACAATTTGGATGGGCGCTCTTTGATTGGGCATCATCACCTGTCCCTACCTTGCATGCCACCTTTGTCTTTGCTGTGTATTTTTCCACAACGATTGCCCCTGAAAATGGGACTGTGTTATGGGCGCAGATGACAGCTTTTACCTCTCTTGCGATCGCGCTTGTCTCTGTGTTTGCAGGGCGTTTTGCGGATAGTAAGGGGCTTATCAAACATGGCCTGACAGCCAGCTTGCTTATCGGCGCAGTGGCGGTCATGGCATTATGGTATGCTGAGCCAGATAATGCGTTTATTGTCTATGCGCTCTTACTATCAGCCCTATCCATATTCATGATGGAAATCGGTTTTGTGTTCTATAATGCCCTATTGGTGCATATGGTGCCGACTGAGAAAATGGGGCGGCTCTCAGGCATTGCGTGGGGTGTTGGTTATGTCGGCGCTGTGGTTGCCTTATCCATCGCATTGGCCGTGTTTATTTTGCCAGAAGTAGCGCCTTTTGGTCTTGATAAATCACAAGCAGAACATGTCAGAGCAACGATGGTATTTGCCGGGCTATGGGCCATCATCTTTTATATCCCGTTATTTTTATTTGTGAAATCACCGCCAGCGACCCCGCATAAAGGGCGCTATTTAACACAAGTCAAACAAGCCATAAGTGAAGCGCGCGCTATCCCGCATATGGTGCGGTTTTTGATTGCGCGCATGGCCTTTAATGATGGGCTTGTCACCTTATTCGCGCTTGGCGGGATATTTGCTGCAAAAGTGTTTGGCTTTACGCAAACTGAAATATTGCTCTTTGCTATTTCGTTAAATATCGCAGCTGGTCTTGGCGCCATTGGTGGCGGCTGGGCTGATGATAGGCTTGGTGCCCTTTCGACCATTCGTTATGCCCTTATCGGGCTTATCATTTTTGGTGTTATCGCCATTGGCGCACCATCTAAGGAGGTCTTTTGGGGCGCTACGATTATTTTAGGGTTATTTGTTGGCCCTTGCCAATCTGCCTCGCGCTCATATGTTGCGCGGCGAGCGCCTGAACAAAGCAAAGCCTCGTTATTCGGGTTATATATGCTATCTGGAAAAGCCACGAGCTTCATCGGGCCGTTATTATATGGCTGGCTTGTTTATTTCACAGGCATTGAGCGCGCCGGTATGGCGATTGTGATTGTGCTAATAGTTCTTGGGTATTTCTTGCTACCAAAGGAAACTGACTGACTTTCGGCTGAATAGTTTTACGCTGAGTAGTTCTCTTGGCGAAGCTTTGTGCGTAATTCATCAATCACAACATCTTTGCCATCACGTTCAATATGCCAGAATGTCCACCCATTACAGCTTGGTGCCTCTTGTAATTGAGCGCCCAATGTATGGATTGTGCCTGTGGCATCTTTGCCTTTGAATTTCTTAACAGCTTTCAATGTGCCATCTGCACAGACTTGTGCTGAAAAACGTCGTTTCTGATCGAATATCTTATCACCAACAGAAATCCAGCCACGTTCAACAAGTGCGCCAAATGGCACGCGCGGCTCTGCCTTTTTGGTTTTGGTATCAAGAAGATGTGTGTCAGCAACAGGTGTGACAGCGGCAATTCTGCTTGTGGCGACTTTTACATAATTAGCATCTTGTTCAATGCCAATAAAATGACGTCCTAGCTTTTTGGCAACAGCGCCTGTTGTGCCAGTCCCAAAGAAAGGATCAAGAACGATATCACCGCGCTTGGTAGATGAGAGGATAACGCGTGCTAGCAGATTTTCAGGCTTTTGCGTTGGATGGGCTTTTTTGCCATCAGCACCTTTAATGCGTTCAGCACCTGTGCAAAGAGGCAAATGCCAATCAGAGCGCATTTGAAGACCTTCATTCAAAGCTTTCATAGCTTCATAATTAAAGGTGTATTTTGAATTTTCAGACTTTGATGCCCAGATTAATGTTTCATGCGCATTGGTAAAACGACGCCCACGGAAATTTGGCATAGGATTTGTTTTACGCCAAATAATGTCATTGAGCATCCAATAGCCAAGATCTTGAAGCTGGACACCCAAGCGGAACACATTGTGATAAGAGCCAATCACCCAAATCGCGCCATCTGGTTTTAGAATACGGCGACATTCAGATAACCATGCTTTGCACATCGCATCATAGGCGGCAAAGCTGTCAAATTGATCCCAATCATCATCAACAGCATCCACAAGAGACTGATCAGGGCGGTGCAAATTGCCTGATAGCTGAAGATTATAGGGTGGATCTGCGAAAATAAGATCAACAGATTCATCTGGCAATTTCTTTAACTGCGAGATGCAATCACCATGATAAATTACGTCTTTTTTCATCTTACTTTGCGTCCATTTGACTGTTTCGTGTTACTAAGAAACATCAAGGAATCACTATAAGTCAATGAATTATATAAGTTATTTTTGCTAACACTATATGTTGTGTTTGTCTTCTAGATCTAGATAGCTTATCTAGTGTGCGCGTAAAATGAGAGCGTGTTTCGCTGAGGTGAATAGCAGCGATCGAGGCATAGCACACTGCTGTGTCGGAGGATTATGAAAGCGCCTCTTCGATATATTTTTTGATAGGGGCAAATGAGCGGCGATGATGGTCTGTTATGCCATATTGTGCAATCGCCTCACGATGGGCTTTGGTGCCATAGCCTTGATTGCTATCCCATCCATAAACAGGGTGGCTGGCATGAAGTGCGGCCATATGATGATCACGTGTTTGCTTTGCAATGATAGAAGCTGCCGCGATAGATAGAACACGACCATCACCTTTGATAATCGCCTCGCAAGGATAGGAGATCTTTGGTTTTAAATTCCCATCAATAAGGACACAAGATATCTGGCAAAGCCCCTTATCAGCCAAGCCAAGCGGGTCTTGGGAAAGTAGCGTATCTGCAAGCGCATCTATTGCCTGTGCCATGGCTTTGAAATTGGCCTGAAGGATACCCAGCTCATCAATTTCGCCAACGCTTGCCAGTGCGGCTGTGAAATGATGTGGACCATTCTTTAGGGCTATTTCAATCTCAGCGCGCTTTTTGGCAGATAGTTTTTTTGAGTCAGTTAAGGCGGCTGGTATGGTGGCAAGCTTGTCAGGGTTTATCCAAAAGGCGCTTGCACAGACAGGGCCAGCCCATGGGCCTCTGCCAGCTTCATCGACGCCAATGACATAGCCAGATGTGCCATAGTCTGTTTCGTAATCAAATGTAGGCGCTGTGTCAGTTGTCATGCTGGTGTTTGTTTATAGTGTCAGCTTGTTAAGATGATTTGCGCCCTTTGAGGCCAGATTCTGTCAGGCGCGGCATGATTTCCACAAAATTACAAGGGCGATGACGATAATCTAGCTGATGGATAAGTAAATCATCCCATGCATCTCTGCAGGCGGATGGAGAGCCGGGCAGAGCGAACAGATAGGTGCCTTTTGCAACGCCGGCGACAGCTCTGCTTTGTAGGGTGGATGTGCCAATTTTCTGGAAGGATAAAAAGCGAAACATCTCGCCAAACCCTTCAATTTCTTTTTCAAAGACGGCGCGAAATGCCTCTGGTGTCACATCGCGTCCTGTCAGGCCTGTCCCACCTGTGGAGATAACAACATCAATCTCGCTATCAGAGGTAAATCCGTCTAGGGCTTCGATGATTTTATCTTTATCGTCTGTGACAATGGTGCGCGCTGATAGGGTATGGCCAGCCTCTTGCAAGCGCGCCACAAGCAAATCACCTGATTTATCATCTTCCAAAGTGCGGCTGTCAGAGATGGTCATAACAGCGATGGATACAGGCACAAAGGTGCGCGTTGTATCTAGTCCCATGATTTAAGAGCCTTCATCTTGGCTTGTGTTAAGCTTTGTTAAAAAATATTGTGAGCTATCCACATTATCATTTGTCACTAATTTACGCAAAGCAGGGGTATCTTGGCCAAATTGTTTGCGATACATCCATAAATTAGACAAGACAGCTTTAACATAAATGCGTGTCTCTCTGGCAGGGATGGATTCCATAAACATCAGCGTATCATCACCATGATTCATACGCTTTAGCCATTTATTCAAATTACCCGGCCCGCCATTATAGGCTGCTAGCATTTTGGCGATATTATTATCTATCAAAGGCTCATCAAATAAATGTTCAATATATCTTTGCCCCAATGAGATATTATAAGAGGGGTCATATAATTTATAACGCTCAGTTGTGCGCAATTTACGATTATTCGTGATAAAGGCGGCTGTTGCTGGCATAATTTGCATCATACCAGCTGCTTTCACACGGCTTTTCGCGCCTGCTGAAAAGCCAGATTCTTTGCGAATGATGGCAAAGACAAGTGCTTCATCAACAGAATAATCTGTCTGTAGTGATAGGTTTGGATACAGGCCGCCTAGGATCTCTTCACCTGTCTGGAAGCGGTGATAGTCTGAGACACGAAAGGCAAGGTCAGCCATGCCATGTTCAACAGCAAAGCTGATAAGCTCGCGGCGCAATGGTTCTGGCATCTCGTTATAAAGATAGCGAATTTCGCGTGATGCCTCGTACGTATTTTCAATCTGCAACATCGCAAGGGCACGTTTGCCACCTTTGCTATTATGCAACCAGTTTAGCAGTTTGTCTTTAGCCTCTGGCAAAGTGAAATCAAGCTGTTTGGTTTGCCCAGAGATTTGCATCGCCATCACCCCATAAAAGGAGGTCGGATAGAGCAGAGCAATATCAAGATATTGCATGGCTTTGACAGGATCTTGGCGCTTCATTGCTGCGCGATATGACCAGAAACCAGCACCTGAGCGCAAAGCAGCTGGCGCATCCTCAATCTCGGCAAGCTCGTTCATCAAGCTTTCAGATAGCTCATATTGTCCTGAGCGCCATGCGGCGAGACCGCCAGCCCAAAACCCCATCCATGCTTTATCGCGACCAGCGCCAATGGCATGGCGCGCTGTGCGAATGGCTTTTTGATCAAATCCAAAAATAAAGTAAGCATGGGCGATTTCACC
>WTHW01000025.1:0-1794 GCA_011526395.1 Alphaproteobacteria bacterium | reverse complement strand
GGTGCTTTTGGCGATTTTGCGCTGGCTGGTTTACGCTTTTTGGCAAGCCAGCTAATGCGGCTCGCGGCAGGGTGATCATTATAATAATCAAGCCATGTTGATAATTCTTTGAAGCTGGAGCGCCATGCTGTGGGATGCAGATATTTTTGAGATAATACATGTCCCATCAATATCGGGTTATCTAGCTGATTGATGAGTTTTGAGGCTTGTTTTAAGAGGCCCGCATCTTGCAACTCAAAGATATCTTGATAAAGGGCAACATCATCTTCTGATAAAATCTGATAGCGTTCATCACTTTTGGCAAAACCTGACCATCCGATTATCACCAAGCTGGCAAGCCATATCGAGAATTGTTTTCGGATGATAGATTTTGTCAAAAACTGAAGCACAGAACTTTGCCTTACCCTTGTCATTTGCGAATTCTTTTATGCGGTAATCATTTGCCTTTATCAATGGCAAAATCACTGGCCTATCGCATCAGCCTTGCGCCGAAGGGCCACAAGGTCTTGAAAGACAAGCCCCTTATGCTGGGGAGAGCGTAATAAAAAGCCGGGATGCAAACATGGCATCATTGGCAGGGAGAGTGAGGCAACATTTGTGATAGTCTGATATTGCTGAAATTTGCCACGCAATTTCATAATGCCAACATCAGATTGCAATAAGGCTTTGCAGGCTGTACCGCCAAGCGCCAAAATGATATCTGGCGCTTTGAGTGATATATGCTTTTCCACGAATGGGCGCATCATCTCTATCTCTTCTGCGGTTGGGGGACGGTTGCCGGGCGGGCGCCATGGCATGATGTTCGCAATATAGACTGATTGTCTGTCAAGTTTCACACTGGCAAGCATTTGATCAAGCAATTGGCCTGCCTTGCCGACAAATGGCACACCCATTCTATCTTCATCTTTACCCGGCGCTTCGCCGATTATCATAATTCTTGCCGCAGGATCTCCATCACTAAATACCAAATTAGTCGCTGTGCGCTTTAAATCGCATCCTTCAAAATCAGAGAGGCTTTGCTTTAATTCTGAGAGAGATGTGATATGGGCAATGCTATCTTTTGTCTTATCAGAAGGGGGATTGGCAATCGGGCTTGTTTGCGGTTGTGGTTCAGATAATTGTGCCAAAGGTGGCTGGGCTTGCGCTGATGATGGGGGGGAAATGACAGGCTCTTGCGCGGCCGTATTTGATGCCATCACTTGGTCAAGCGAGACTTGCCAGTCATCTGCAAGGGTTGGATCATCAAGCAATGCCTCATCACAGCCCATTTCCACCTGCCAAGAAAGTGCCTCAATTAGCTCTTTTTTTGTCGTCTCTTGGATTGTCAATGCTATTTCCATCTGGCAAGTTTCATTTGCATATGTAACCTAATGGTGACATAGACAAAATAAAGGGTAAAATGATTTATTCTACCGGTAAAAATTTTCACATCTATAAGGTGGCTCATGATGCAGAAAATATCATTAAGCCTATAGGTGGTAGGACAATGTCGTGAGGGATGATTATGGAACGTGAATCCATGGAATTTGATGTGGTGATTGTAGGGGGTGGTCCATCTGGTCTATCTGCTGCTATTCGCCTAAAGCAACGTGCTGCTGAAGAAGGTAAATCAATCGAAGTTTGTTTGATTGAAAAAGGCAGTGAAGTTGGCGCACATATTTTATCAGGTGCCGTGCTTGAGCCTCGCGCATTGAATGAGTTGATTCCAGATTGGGCTGATAAGGGCGCGCCATTGGATACGCCTGTTGAAACTGATAAATTCATGTTCTTGACAGAATCTGGCCAGTTCCAACT
>WTHW01000151.1 GCA_011526395.1 Alphaproteobacteria bacterium | reverse complement strand
ATCAAATAATGATGTTGGCCCGTTCATCGTGATGACTGGCCGTGATGGCAACCTGCCTGACACATTCAAAAATGCCATTGGACCCGTAGGGGAATCCATTACCCAGATCAGCGATAAACGCAGTCGGCATAAATTGTTTTTTAAGATTGAGTCGCTTTTTTAAACAAAGACAATGTTAGGTCTGAGATATGGTGTTCCATACCTTCAGCATCTGCATCCGCAACATCGCTCGGCACGCCAAGTGATACCAAGAAATCATGTACGATTTGATGACGCTCTTTACATGATTGCGCTAATTTTGTGCCTTCATCAGTTAGAAAAATCGAGCGATATGGTTTTGTGTCCACAAGGCCTTCACGTTGCAATCTTTGTACCGTGGCATTTACAGTTGGGCTTTTGACACCAAATCGGGCGGCAAGATCGACAGCGCGCGCTTCGCCAGTCTCATCAATAAGATCGGCTATCATCTCGACATAATCTTCCATCACCTCAGAGTGATGAGCTTTGCGAATGCGTTCGAATTTTGCAGCTGACTTTGAATCATCCATAACATTTTAACCAATCAAATCAGTTTTCCAAGCAGACCTAATTCATCAAAACAGCTGAACTATTTTCACTCAAGGAAATTTTGCATATGCAAAAAACTTAGTCGAAGCAAAGTTCTTTGTCACTACTAAAAACGCTTATCAACTCTTTTCAAATTCGCTGTTAGAAGATATCATGCGCAGAGATTTCCTATCATTTATAAGGCACGAAAAATGTCATCAGACCATACTTCTCAACAGACATTAGAACTAGAGGCTGCCGCCTTTCGCCGCCTCGTCTCTCATTTGCAAGAACGCACAGATGTCCAAAATATTGATTTGATGAACTTGTCTGGTTTCTGCCGAAATTGTTTATCCAGATGGTATATGGAAGCCGCGCAAGAACAAGGTTTATCCTTAGACAAAGAAAGTGCTAGAGAGATTATCTATGGCATGCCATATGACGAATGGAAAAATAAATATCAAACACCTGCGACTGAAGACCAAAAAGCAGCTTTTGAAAAAACACATAACAATTCATAGAGGACATAATAGTCAATGAGCCTGACAGGACAGACAGGGGCAGACCAACTGCGCCAATATATTGAACGTATCGAGCGTCTCGAAGAAGAAAAAAAAGCCCTAATGGCTGATATCAGAGATATCTATGCTGAAGCAAAAGCAACTGGATTCGAGCCAAAAGTCATGCGCCAAATCATTAAAATTAGAGCCATGGATAAAGACTTGCTAGCAGAGCAAGATATGTTGCTTAGCACTTATCGCGATGCCCTTGGCGTGCCAGCAGAATAAGGTTTAGTAAAAGGACAGATATTGTGTCACAACCATCCTCATCATCTTTTGGAGATAGGCTTGCCCTTGCACTGATAAACACAGGCACGCCTTTATGTATGGGCATAGACCCTCATCAAAATTTGATGACACCTTTATTTTGTGACAATGGCAGGCCGTCAATTAGTGGCTTAAGAGATTTTTCCTTAACATTGGTAGAGGCAGCACAAGGTCTTGTCCCCGCCATAAAACCACAAGCTGCAATGTTCGAAGCCTATGGCCCTGAAGGTATGGCTGTATTAGCTGAATTGGCCAAAGCAGGACAAGAAGCTGGTCTGCTTGTTATTATGGATGCCAAAAGAGGTGATATAGGCTCAACATCTGAGGCTTATGCAAACGCCTATCTTGGCCATGATGCCCCTTTTCCAAGTGACGCGCTTACAATTAACCCATGGATGGGACTTGATACGCTAGACCCCTTTATTAAACGGGCAGAACAAACATCTTCTGGTCTATTTATTTTGGTTCGCACCTCTAACCCTGGCGCATCAGATATCCAAGAATTGTCAATAACACAGGCATCGCAAGATAGTCTTGTCTATGAGCATCTGGCACGCAAACTTCAGCCAATCGTTACAAATGCGACAGGTGAATCAGGCTTATCATCAATTGGCATTGTCGCTGGCGCAACTGTCCCTGAGCAAGCTGTCTCTTTGCGTAAAATATTGCCAGAAGCACCTTTCTTAATACCGGGATTTGGGGCACAAGGCGCTGGCCCAGCACATGCCACAATCGCTTTGGAGCAAAGCAATGGGCATCATACAGGCGGCTTGGTGAACTCATCTCGCGGATTGATATTCTGTGATGAGGCAAAACAAGCAACTGACCTTGCAAGCTACAAACAGGCTGTGAGGAAAGCTATCTTGGAACAAAAACAGCTTCTTCAATCTGTATTATTGTAATCATCTCCTAAGATAAAAATATTATATTTGGTTGGATTTTAACTTTTTATTTACCAACCAAATCTATCCTGACTGGCTAAAGCGTTATATTTGGACAGTCAGGTGCGACATGATTAAAGCTGGATTGAATCAAGGAGAGGTGGTTTGGTATAATGACCGCCGGGGTTATGGGTTTGTTAATATTGAGGGTGATGAAATATTCATTCATCGTTCTGCCCTCGAACAATTTGGGCTGACCTTTCTCTATTCAGGCGATGTCATTGGCATTGAAGTGGCAGAGGGTGATGATGGCCCTGCCATTACAAGCATCCTAAGTGTCAGACGTGATGCACCGCCCCCCTTGCCGAGCGATACCACCCCAGAAGATGATGAAAAGCGCGGCGTTGTAAAATTCTTCAACGCGCAAAAGGGATATGGCTTTGTTGAGATCACAGATGATGAAGATAATTATGATGCCTTTATCCATACACGCACATTACAAGCATGTGGATTGCGCACCATTAGTGAAGGTCAACATTTGCTCTTATATGTCAGCGATGATGGTAAAGGCCCACAAGCAACGCAAGTGCGTGTGATAGCAAAACAGTGAGCTTTATCAGCTTAGTCTTCAAGCGCGCTGAGGTAGCGTTCAGCATCTAGCGCTGCCATACATCCCATGCCGGCCGCTGTTACCGCTTGGCGATAGGTTTTATCAACACAGTCACCCGCAGCAAACACACCTTCAACAGAGGTTAAAGTGGTGCCTGTTGTGACCTCAATATACCCCTCATCATCAAGTGCAATCGCACCATCAAATGGCTTTGTTGCAGGGTCGTGACCGATGGCCACAAACAAACCATCAGCATCCAAAACGGTCGGATCTTCGCCTGTTGTTGATGCAAGACGCACAGAGGTTACCCCCTTATCATCGCCCAACACCTCGTCAACAACACGATTCCATGCCATTGTGATTTTTGGGTGCTTTAATAACCTGTCTTGCATGATTTGCTCTGCGCGCAAGCTATCGCGGCGATGAACCAATGTTACAGATTCACATATATTTGCCAAATATAGAGCTTCTTCGACAGCTGTGTTGCCACCACCGACAACAACCACTTTTTTGTCCCTGTAAAAGAAACCATCACAAGTTGCACAAGCAGAAACACCCTTGCCATTAAAGGTTTGTTCAGATTCAAGACCAAGCCAACGCGCCTGCGCGCCAGTTGCGATAATCACGCTGTCAGCTGTAATCACTTTGCCGCCATCTGTGTGAAGGGTGAAAGGACGCTTTGAAAAATCAACCTGCGTGATGATGTCATATTCCATGCGCGTGCCAACATTCACTGCTTGGGCTTCCATCTGGCTCATCAGCCATGGCCCCTGCACCACATCTGCAAAACCCGGATAATTTTCAACATCTGTTGTGATCGTAAGCTGCCCGCCTGGTTGAAGACCTGTGTAGATAACGGGTTGCATGTTCGCGCGTGCTGCATAAATCGCGGCAGTGTACCCAGCTGAACCAGCGCCAATAATTACAAGTTTTTCATGAGCGTCAGACATTATCTACCCCTAAATTTTATGCTGATATGTTAGTGCTTACAGATTGCCTGTTATTTTGTTATTCCTGTCTAGACATCTGATGTCAAGGATATGTCGTCTTCATTTTTTAAATGGAAAATTTTACATGCTTCCATCTCGCCAAAATCGCTTAAAACAAGAATTAAAAAAAGCTTTCGGCATCATTTTGTCGATGACCATATCTTTATCATGTGCCAATGCTTCGGATAAAATAACGATTGAAGGGGCTGTGTCACAATTTGGTGAAGCCATACAAGGCGGGTTGATAATTGCCCAGCTCAATCAAGGCGCACGCGCAAGCTTAGATGGCACGCCCTTGCCAATGAGCGCCTCTGGTTATGTTGCATTTGGTTTTCATCGCGATGATCAAGACACTATACTGCTTGAAATCACCCATGACAGCGGTGAGATATATCAGACTAAAATAACACCTCAGATAAGAGCGTATGAGACACAATCCATCTCTGGCTTAGCCAAAAAATACGTATCACCGCCTCAAGAAACACTTGATAGAATTGCGCGTGACAGAGACGCTGTCATCTCTGCAAGAGCCCATTTATCCTATGAAGATGATTTTGCAAAATCAGGTTTTGACTGGCCTGCAAAGGGAATTATCACTGGTGTATATGGCTCGCAACGCATCCTGAATGGCCAGCCAAGAGCGCCGCATTATGGCATCGATATTGCAGCCGCCAAAGGAACGCCTGTTCTAGCGCCTGCTGATGGCATCATCACGATGGCTGATGATTTATATTATACTGGCGGCACAATCATCATTGATCACGGCCTCAATATTTCTTCCACAATGCTCCACCTAGAGAGCATGTCATTATCTGTTGGCGATATTGTGAAGCGAGGGCAAGTGATAGGCACAGTTGGGTCTAGCGGCAGGTCAACTGGCCCTCATTTGGATTGGCGCATTAACTGGCAACAAAAGCGGCTTGACCCTCAGCTAGCGCTCACATTATTCGATGATTGAAATAAGCTAGCAATCATGCCAAAAAAGTTTATCTTAATATCGTGATCCATTTCTTTAGTGAAAGACCAAGTTTTATGTCATTTTACCGGGTTCTTTTGAGCAGCATTCTAATTATGCTTTCAACATCTTTGAATACTGCGCGCGCTATTGAAAATATAGATTACAATCTCATCTACAAAATCAATTGGGGCGGGACTTATCTTGGTTCAGCAACTGCCAAGTGGAAAATGGATGATACCAGCTATCAGTTTGAAGGTTTTGTCAAAAGTGAAGGCAGCTTGTCATTCCTCTATGAATTTGAGGGCAAAAACACACTGACTGGCGAGAGGGTTAATGGCACCTATAAACCATCAGAATTCACCTCAGAATCAAACTATGATGACGAAGTCTATAAGGTGGATATGTCCTGGCCGAGAGGTATACAAACGCCAATTTACACCGTTGAGCCAGAGGTAAAACAACGCGAAGTTCACCCTTTACGCAAAGCCACTTTACGCAATGTAGTAGACCCTTATACAGCTATGTTGATAGCCCTTGAAGATCTTGAAAAAAATGGGCTTTGTGATGGTAAATACCGTGTGTTTGATGGCAGACGACGCTCTGAGCTTCTACTAAAAGACCTTGGAACAACAATCTTATCAGCTGAAGAAGATGGTCAATATGCTGGAGAAGCACATATT
>WTHW01000018.1 GCA_011526395.1 Alphaproteobacteria bacterium | reverse complement strand
CGATGTTCTGTGCCTGCATTGCCCGTCTTGTTTTGGCAATACGCTCATCATATTCATTGCGTGAAAAATGCAAAATCGCGTTACTCATTTATCAAAGTGCCTATCTGACTTCATCTGCTGTGTGACATACTTAATGGTAGGCAGAGATATCTATAGGAGACAAGCCTCTTTGTTATTACTAAGCAATCTATCCGCTATATCAATACAGCGCTTTGCGTTAGTGTTTCTGAGGAAAATAGTCAGGCTCATAACCTGAAGGTCGCAGGTTCAAATCCTGCCCCCGCAACCAAATCAGCCGTCCTAGGGGTGGCTTTTTTATGGGGGAGGTTTGGTGGCGGGGTATTGGAATTTACTTTATGTCATCAAGGGCAGCTGCCAAGTCTTTTATCAAATCATCTGGATTTTCGATACCGATTGACAGGCGCAACATGGACTCGCCAATACCGGCGGTTGAGCGTTGCGCTTCGGTAAGCTGACGATGAGTGGTTGAAGCAGGGTGCATGATTAAGCTTCTGGTGTCGCCAACATTCGCCAGATGTGAAATAAGGTTGCAGCGTTGCACCATCTCTTGCGCCTCCTCATAAGAGCCTTTCAGCGTTACAGTGAAAACTGAGCCAAAGCCAAAGGTAAAATATGTTTTGGCCAATTCGTGATAAGGGCTTTTTGACAAGCCTGCCCAGGAGACATATTCGACTTTGTCATGGGCGTCTAAGAAATGGGCTATTTTTGCAGCATTTGACATATGTTTTTCCATCCGCAAAGGCAGTGTCTCGAGGCCCATTAGTGTCAAAGATGCATTATGTGGCGATAGGGTTGGGCCAAGATCTCGCAAAGCTGAGGCATGGCAATAGGTAATATAACCCAATTTCCCAAATGTTTCTGCAAAGGTGATGCCATGATAAGCAGGGTCAGGGGAGGCAAGCGCAGGATAGCCTCTGCCACCAAGCCAATCAAAATTACCAGTATCAACAACTGCACCACCCATGGCATTGCCATGACCAGATAGGAATTTGGTGGTTGAGTAAATGACGATATCTGCCCCAAATTTCCCCGGTTGGCACAAGATCGGCGTCGCCATTGTGTTGTCTATAATCAGCGGAATACCGACCTCATGGGCAATTTCTGCTAATTGGGTAATATCGCTAACATTACCATCTGGATTGGCAAGACTCTCGGCAAATAGCGCATAGACATTCGGGTCCGCCACTGCAGCGCGCACCGCATCTGCATCCCGGACATCAACAAAATCAGCGTCCCAGCCGAAATTCTTAAAAGTCGTACCGAATTGTGTTATCGATCCGCCATATAAACGACTGCTAGCGATCAATTTGCGCCCGGGTGCCATGATAGGCATCAACGCTATCATCTGTGCTGCATGCCCTGTTGCAACACAACAAGCCCCAACCGCATTATCAAGTGCGGCTATACGCTGTTCCAAAGAAGCGGTGGTTGGATTCGATAGACGGCCATAAATATTGCCAGGCTCTTGCAGATTATAAAGTCCTGCCGCATGGTCAGCATCATCAAATACAAAGGCGGTTGACTGGTGAATCGCACCAACTCGCGAGCCAGTGGCGCCATCAGGGCGTGTGCCAGCATGCACGGCTAGCGTATCCATATTCGTTGTTTTGAACAGACCGCCGTCTCTAGCAGGTTGCTTCGGCGGTACAACTGGCGCGCGATGAGATGAGACAAAACCACTATAAAATCCGCCGAGCCCTAAAAGGCCAGATAGGCGCGAATGTTCAATTTTGGTGCAGCGATTTTCAATTACAGCTAGGCCAGCATTCATTGCCAGAGTGCGTGCTTCATCACTTTTGACATTGATTTGCATCCAGATATATTTTGCTCCAATTTCAATGGCCTCTTCGACGATAGGCGGGCAATGATCTGACTGTCGAAAGATATCAACCATATCAATTTTTTTTGGAATATCGCTCAGACTAGCATAGCACATTTGCCCCAAGATTTCTTGCCCAGCCGCGCCTGGATTAACAGGAATAACCTCAAACCCGTGTTTCAATAGATAACGCATCACAAAATAAGAGGGGCGCTTCCAATTAGTACTCGCCCCGACAATAGCGATGGTCTTTGTCTTGGCAAGAATATCTGCAATAATTAAATCAGATTCTGTTGTCATATCGCTCATGTTTGCCCGCTTATCTGTGGTCATATAAATCAGTGGCTTATAGTTAAGCACCGATTATCACTGAGTTCAATTGGCGGTCAAAAAATTATCAAATGAGATTATAAGTATAGCGTCAAATCCAGTGTAAGTATGGTACTTACACTGGGCAATAACCCATCTTGGGTGCGTCATTTCATGCAGCATATCATGTGTTAAAACATTGCAGTTGAAACCACAATTGGCTTGGTTAAAGCAACAGTTGTAAGCATACCGTTCTATGATTTGAAAAAATCGATTGCAAAGTCTTCTTGAAAAAAGAAACAATAGACGGTGTTGAAGATTTTAAGGAGTTTTGCCATGACCGACAAACAAGATGCCACCATTGCACAAGGTGATGAGCCGCTTGTGATTGTGCGCTATGATGAGGAGGTGGCAATCATGACCTTGAACCAACCGCGCGCGATTAATGCGCTCTCGCAAGATATGCTCGAGGCTTTGCAGGCACATTTAGATGATATTGCAGAGAATAAGGCCGTGAAAGCGGTGATTTTACGCAGCTCATCAAAACATTTTTGTGCCGGCCATAACCTCAAAGAGATGACAGCAAGACGGTCTGATGCGGATGGTGGCAAATCCTATTTCATTGAGTTATTTGCTATTTGCTCAAAGTTGATGCAGCGCATTGTAACATTGCCACAACCTGTTATCGCTGAGGTGCGCGGCATTGCCACCGCAGCAGGATGCCAGCTTGTTGCGGCTTGTGATTTGGCGGTGGCATCTCAAACAGCGTGCTTTGCGACGTCTGGCGTAAATATCGGGCTATTTTGTTCAACGCCTATGGTTGCTTTGTCGCGCAATTTAACGCGCAAACAATCTATGGAAATGCTCTTGCTTGGTGATTTTATAGATGCGGGACGTGTGCATGAGATGGGGCTTGTCAATCAGGTGGTCGAGGATGAGACGTTGGAAGCGCAGAGCCTTGATATGGCGCGCCGCATAGCTGGCAAATCATCGTCTGCTGTAAAAATTGGCAAAGAAGCTTTCTATAAGCAATTGGAAATGCCTTTGAGCGATGCTTATGCCTATGCGGGTGAGGTGATGGCAACCAATATGATGTTTGCAGATGCCGAAGCTGGCATTGGTGCTTTTATCGCCAAAAAAGAAATGCCTGAGTGGACAGGTGAATAAAGATGTGTGCCTCACAACTCTATGAGCAAGAGGGGCTTGGCAAGACAGATGCCAATTATGTGCCACTTTCCCCAGTCTCAATCCTAAAACGTACCGCGCGTGTTCATCCTGAAAAGCCAGCGGTAATTCATGGCACCATTAGACGCAATTGGGGACAGACAGAACAACGCTGTCGCAAGCTTGCCTCTGCGCTTTGTAAGCGCGGTTTTGGCAAGGGTGACAGTGTTTCTATTTTAGCGCCTAATATTCCAGAAATGCTTGAATGTCATTTCGCCATACCAATGATTGGGGCGGTTCTCAATGCCAATAATACACGCCTAGATGCAGCAACTATCGCTTATATTCTTGACCATTGCGAGGCAAAACTATTCTTTGTTGATACAGCTTTATCTGGCGTTGCCAAAGCGGCACTTGACCTATGTGAGTGTGACCCGCTTGTTATTGATATTGATGATGCCCAAGGCCCCTCTGGTCCTCTGATTGGCGCGCTAACCTATGAGGCATTGCTAGAAGAAGGTGATGATGATTTTGCCTATGGCCCGCCAGCAGATGAATGGGATGCGATAACGGTTGGTTATACCTCTGGAACCACAGGTAATCCCAAAGGGGTGGTTTATAGTCATCGTGGGGCGTATCTAAATGCGGTGAATAATACGCTATGCTGGCAAATGCCGCATTTTCCAGTTTATTTATGGACGTTGCCGATGTTTCATTGCAATGGCTGGTGTTTTCCATGGTCAATTACTATCTTAGCAGGCTGTCATGTTTTTTTGCGTCAGCTAGAGGCAGGGGCGATTTATAACGCTTTTGCTGATCATAATGTGACGCATCTTTGTGGTGCGCCTATTATTATGAGTTTGATTGCCAATGCATCACCTCAAGAAAAGCGCACTTTTAGCCAGACAGTAGAGATGATGACTGCGGCTGCCCCGCCGCCGCCTGCGGTGATTAAGGCGATTGAGAATGAAGGTTTGCGTATCACCCATGTCTATGGCCTCACAGAGGTCTATGGCCCTGCTGTGATATGTGCCTGGAAGCCTGAATGGGATCACTTACCTGAGGAAGACAAAGCACAGGTGAAAGCCCGCCAAGGTGTGGCTTATGAGTTGCAAGAAGATTGTCTTGTCCTAAACCCTGATACAGGTGATCTGGTCCCAGCAGATGGCGCAACAATTGGTGAGATTGTCATGCGTGGCAATATTGTCATGAAAGGCTATCTTAAAGCGCCAGAAGAAACCAGCAAAGCCTTCAAAGATGGCTGGTTTTGGACAGGTGATATCGCTGTGATGCATGAAGATGGCTATATCGAAATCAAAGATAGAGCCAAAGATATTATTATCTCTGGCGGAGAAAACATCTCTTCGATTGAGATTGAAAAGGTGCTTTTTGATCATCCCGCCATCGCGGCTGTTGCTGTGGTAGCCCAGCCAGATGAGAGATGGGGGGAAAGCCCTTGCGCCTTTGTTGAGTTGGCCGGTAATGCCCAGATTGTAGATGGGGAATTGGATGCGTTCTGCAGAGACAGGCTTGCCGGATATAAAAGGCCAAAGCGTTATGTTTTTGGGGATTTGCCGAAAACCTCTACAGGTAAAATTAAGAAAAATGATTTGCGTGATAGAGCCAAAGCCCTTTCGCACGATAGCTAAGAATAATATGTAAAGGCAGTGCTATGTCAGATTATGTTGCAAAATTAAAATGGTCACTCGGTGATGGGACGCTTCAGGCAGGGGGCTATAATGTCAATCACCGTATGCGCTTTGCAGGCGGCCTCGAAGCCACCATGACATCTGCTCCTGATTATGGGGGAGATGCGCGCTATGTGAACCCAGAAGAGGCAATAGCTGCCTCGTTAAGCTCTTGTCATATGATGACCTTTTTAGCCTTATGTGCCAAAGCAGGCTGGCAGGTCACATCTTATGAAGATTCTGCTGTCGCCCGTCTTGGCAAGACAAAAGATGGCAGAACCTGTGTGTCAAGCATAAGCTTGCATCCTGTAATGACATTTGTCGCAGGTCATGAGAAAACCACGTCCGAGCTAGAAGAGATGCATGAGCAGGCGCATCGTTATTGTTTTGTTGCCAATGCGCTAAGCTGTGAGATGAAGGTGGTACTATAGCTAGTCCGCTACTCTTGGTTTTGATTTGCACTAAAATCTTACCAATTGCTTTTCTTGGTTGTTACCTGTCTCTTATACAC
>WTHW01000201.1 GCA_011526395.1 Alphaproteobacteria bacterium | reverse complement strand
TGCTCAGCGCCCTTTGTTGGCACAGCTGTCAGCTTTGCCTTATCACAATCAGATGCTGTCCTATATGGCATTATGTTTATGATGGGGGTGGGGCTTGCTCTCCCATGGCTTATCTTTGCTATCTTCCCGCACCTCATCACTTACCTGCCGCGTCCGGGGCAATGGATGGTGCGTTTGAAACAAATTCTTGGCCTTATCATGGCACTCACCGTTCTATGGGTCGCCAGCCTTCTGGCAGGCTCATTGGGCTATCGTGTCGATATATCCTCACAACAAAGCACAATCGACTGGCAGGCATTTGATGCCAGCGAGCTAGACACGCTGCGTGCGTCAGATAATCTTATCTTTGTTGATATCACCGCTGATTGGTGCATTACCTGCAAGGCAAATAAGACGCTAACCCTTGAAACAGAACAAGCCATCTCATTATTCACATCACAAAATGTGACGATGATACAGGCAGATTGGACCCTGCCAGATGATGATATCGCACGCTTCCTTGCCTCTCATCAACGCTTTGGTATCCCCTTTAATATTGTCTATGGCCCCTCTGCTAGACAGGGTATCATTTTGCCAGAAATCTTAAACCTAGCAGATATCGAAAAGGCGCTAGCACAGGCAAACCAATCACAGTAACAAGACGTATCAGAACCGATAGTCATTAACAGCCCCTTATCATGAAAAAGGATAATCCTAATGAGCCCAACAACAGGTCAAAAAATCCCAGCAATGACCCTTCATATCAAAGATGAAGATGGTATTGACAGCTTTGATACAGCCGCCTTTTTTGCTGGCAAAAAAGTGGTGATGTTCTCAGTGCCGGGTGCCTTCACACCAACCTGTTCAGTCAAACATGTGCCAAGCTATCTTGAACATTATGATGCGCTAAAACAGGCTGGTTTTGATGCTGTTGTCTGTTTGTCTGTTAATGATGCGCATGTGATGCATGCATGGGGTCTTGACCAGCAGGTGGGCGATAAAATCATCATGCTAGCTGACCAAGCCGCCGCCTTCTCACAAGAGCTAGGCCTTGCTGTTCATATGGGTGACATCATTGGCACAAGAGCCGCACGGTGCGCGCTTGTCATAGAAGATGGCGTCATCACACATAGCTTTGTTGAAGAGCCAGCTGTCTATGAAGTCTCATCAGCTGAACATGTGCTAGCCAATATCTAGCCAACCAACAGGCCGCTAGCTTAGCTTTGTGCTTGCTGAGCTAGCGCTTCATTGCGCGCTAATGTATCAACGCGCTCATTCTCATCATGACCAGCATGACCTTTGACCCACTGCCATGTGATATCATGTGGCTGAATGGCGCTATGAAGTGCTTGCCATAAATCTTGATTTTTCACAGGCTGCTTACTGGCTGTTTTCCAGCCTCTTGCCACCCAGCCTGCCATCCATTCATTTATCCCTTGAATCACATAACGGCTATCTGTTGTCAGCACCACCTGAGATGGCTTCTTCAAGGCGTTCAGCGCTTCGATTGCCGCGCGCAATTCCATACGGTTATTGGTTGTATCTTGCTCACCACCAGATAATTCGCGCTCCATGCCGCGCCAACGCAATAAAACGCCCCAACCACCAGGGCCCGGATTGCCAAGACAAGACCCATCAGAATAGATTTCAACAATATCATCAGACATGCGTGAAAGCCCTATTGCCAAAGCCCATATGATTCGGCTGATTTAACGCGGTCATGATGGCGAATCTTATGCCAATATTCCATCGGGTCATGTGGTTTGACCAACGCATCTTTAGGCGTATGTATCCAATCATAGAGCCTTGTCAGGAAGAACCGTAACGCAGAGCCAGCAGATAAGATAGGAAGGGCAGCAATCTCAGCCTCACTCAAAGGGCGCACAGACTGATAGCCCTTCAACATCGCCGTTGATTTCGTAATGTTAAAACTGCCATCTTTTTCAAAGCACCAGCTATTGATACAAATCGACAGATCATAGGCCAGAATATCATAGCAAGCGAAATAGAAATCAATCACACCTGTCAGATCATTGCCAACAAACATCACATTATTGGGAAATAAATCGGCATGAATGACCCCCTTTGGCAGGTCGCTCGGCCATGCGCTCACAAGCTTATCAACAATCACCTTGGCATCTTTACGCAGGTTTGACGGCAAATCATCAGGGTCACTCTCAATCGAGGCTAGCAATGCAGACCAGCTATCAGGCCCAAGCGCATTGGCACGCATACCCGTAAAATCAGCTGTCTTCAAATGCATCTCTGCCAATATCCGGCCCAGATTATGGCAATGCTCAGGCGTTGGGTTGTGGAAAGATATGCCATCTAGGAAGCTGAAAATCGCCCCTGTCTTACCAGATATCTTTTGCAGAATTTGCCCATTTTTATCAGCAATCGGCAAGGGGCAGTTAATGCCTGCCTTGCTTAAATGACGCTTTAAATCCATGAAAAACGGCAGATCAGCCTCATTGGTGCGCTTTTCATATAATGTCATGATGAAGGTATCTTTATCTGTGCGCAAAATGAAATTGGAATTCTCCACCCCTTCCGCAATGCCAGCAAGGGATAGCAAATTGCCAATATCATAGCCTTTAAGAAGGGCGGCAATCTCATCATCTTCAATGGTGGTGTAAACAGCCATATAACAGCCTTATCAACGCGTCAGGATAGACGGTAATTTAAATGTCAAATTCTCAGCGACAAAATTCTGATGCTCGATGGTTAATTCAAACGCATCTGATAATTTGGCAATCACCTCATCAACCAGAACCTCAGGTGCAGAGGCACCAGCAGATAATCCGATTCTATTGGCATCATTCAGCCATTGGATATCAAGTGCATCTGCATCAGCGATAAGCCGTGCCTCAGGCACGCCAGCGGTGAGCGCAACATCCACCAGACGCTTTGAATTTGATGAATTCTCAGCCCCGATCACAATAAAGCTATCTGTCTCAGGGGCGAGGTCTTTCACAGCTTGCTGGCGATTGGTTGTGGCATAACAGATATCTTCACCTCTTGGGCCAGAAATCTCAGGAAAGCGATGTTGCAATGCTGAAATAATCTGCGATGTCTCATCAACTGACAGCGTTGTCTGCGTGGCAAATGCCAGCGGCACACCTTCTGGCGGCTCAACTGACAAGGCATCTTCTAATGTTTCAATCAAGGTCATAGAGCCATCTTCTACTTGCCCCATTGTGCCAATGACCTCAGGGTGTCCTGCATGCCCAATCAGGAAGATATGATGCCCTTTTTTCTCATGGCGTTCTGCCTCAATATGCACCTTTGTCACAAGAGGGCAGGTCGCATCAAGAGCTATCATATTATGGTCTTTTGCATTGGCATGAACTGATTTTGCCACACCATGAGCTGAGAATATCACAGGCGCGCCATCTGGCACCTCATCAAGCTCTTTGACAAACACAGCGCCTTTCGCGGCCAAATCGCCAACCACACGTTTATTATGCACAATCTCATGGCGCACATAGACAGGCGCACCATATTTTTCGAGTGCAACCTCTACAATGCGGATGGCTCTATCAACCCCAGCACAAAAGCCTCTAGGCGCGGCGAGAATTAATGTCTTTTTTAACTTGTCCATAGTGCTCTATTTGCGCGATAACAGGGTAATAGTCAATTGCCATGATAACATAATCATCGTGAATTGACTCTAGAAGAATGAGGATTTTTCCATGCGCTTTACTTCATTAATTTCCACAATGCTATGTGGCGTGGCTTTGGCAGGCTGTTCTGCCTTTGAGCCAGATTATTATAATTGTGAGAATAGGGTTACAAGCTATGCCGAAGGCGCGCGCTCTAGCATCATCACAGATGATCAAAGCCAGAATGTCGAAGTGCGCTTTAATGGCGTATCAGCACGCTGTTATGATAGCGGCAACATCGTCAATGTAGAGCTTGGTATCGGATTGAAAGTCACAAGAGACTTGAGCGAGGGCGCAGAGGTATCACCTGTCACAGTGCCAATGATATCAGCAAAGCTTGATAATAATGATGAGGTCATCTCAACAGATAGCTTCATCTACACCATGCAATTCCGCGCAAATGTTGACCAGATTTACCCGCTGGTGCGCCGTGACATGGTCATGCCGCAAGGTGGGCGAATCATTTTATCACTGACACCTGAATTACTATCAAACTAACACAGCATAAAAAAAGAGGCCTCATCAGGCCTCTTTTTGATTCTAAAGCATTTCAGCTTAGATGCTTACTTTGCGCTGTTGATTTGCTCAACTGATTGCTCAACCAATGACAAAGATGCATCCATATCAAGCTTATCAGTCATCACCTGCTTTGCCGCAGCAATCGCAAGTGCGGCAGACTGGCTTCTTAAATCAGCGATAACAGCTGCTTCAGCAGCTTCAATTTTCATAGTGGCTTGTGCTTCACGGCGCTTGATAGAGGCTTCTGCCTTTTCTTCAGCGACCTTTGTGATGCGCTCAGCTGTTTGTTCAGCGTTAGCTAGAATTGTCTTTGCTTCATCTGCAGCTTCTCTTGCAAGGCGCTGGAACTTTTGCAACTCAGCCGCTGCTTCTTCGCGCAATGCCTGTGCTTCAGCTAGCTCAGCTTCAATTTTTTTTGTGCGCTCATCCAACATGCCGCCAATCGCAGAGCCTGCTTTGCGCCAAACCAAGATCACAAATAATGTGAAGCCAATTGCGACAAAGGTTGATTCGTTTAAGGCTGCCATATCTCTAAATCCCCTTGCCCTTAAGCGTTCGCCGCTTTCGCAGCTGCTTTCACTTGCTTTGTCACTTCAGCTTTTGTGGCTTTCACACCGATAAGCTGTTTGACTGTCTCTTGTGCTGCTTCTGTTGCAACGTCATTTAAATTTGCCATTGCCTCATCACGCATCTCAGCCAGCTTCTTCTCAGCAGTGGCAAGCTTCTTGGCCAATTTCTTTGCCATCTCAGCTTCAGCCTTAGCCGCTTTCTCGTTAGCTGCTTTTGTTGCTTCTTGCGCTTTTTCACTTGCATCTGCTCTCGCGCTTGCAAGTGCTTGTTCATAATTTGCTTGCATGGCTTTGGCATCAGCATCAGCTTCTTTTGCTTTTTCCAAATCGCCAGCAATTTTGTCGCGGCGCCCTTCTAGCACTGTGCTAATGCGCGGTGTTACGACATAATTCATAAGTAAAAATAAAATCGCAAAAGTGATAACAAGCCAGAATAGCTGATTTGGCCAAGTTGCGATATCCAGCTGTGGCAAGCCACCTGATGAATCGCCAGCGGCAAAAGCGTGCTGTGTTACGGTCATAGCTGAGAGGCCTGTTACGATAGGCGTCATAAATCTTTTCACTGACATCTGCTTATCCTAATGCGTCATGATAGCAAATTGCCCAACGCCTTGAATGCGCCAAACTCATTTGCATATCGACAATAATTTTATGTGGCCGCCAATCGCAAGTTCTTGCAAAGCGGCCACATGAATATCTTTTTATTGTTCGTCTAAATTAGAATACGAACAATAGAAGAAGTGATACAACAAGCGCGAATAGCGCGATCGCTTCAGTCAAGGCGAAGCCCAAAATGCCGATGCCGAATACTTCGCCACGTGCAGCTGGGTT
>WTHW01000176.1 GCA_011526395.1 Alphaproteobacteria bacterium | reverse complement strand
TACCAGAGAGGCGCTCAACATGTCCCGCCAGCTCTAATTCCAGCAATGCAATTTGTATAACTTTTGCAGAGACATGACATTGACGGGTTAATTCGTCAATATGCACAGCATCAAATGATAAATTATTTAGAATGTCTTTTGCTAATTTTTCAATCATCTGATCGTCTATATCGTCCAATTTTTGATGATGAAAAGGGGGTGATGAAAAAACAGGTTCACTTATCGGCGCTTGCAGGATTGATAAGATATCATCTGTGTTATTTACCAAATGCGCGCCATCTTTAATCAATTGATTGGCACCAAGGGCGCGTTGGTCTGTTGGACTTCCGGGTATTGCCATAACCTCGCCGCCTCGTTCTGCCACTTCACGCGCTGTGATAAGAGACCCAGACTTTACGGCAGCCTCTACCACCAATACAGCTCTTGCCAGAGAGGCGATAATCCGATTACGAGCTGGAAATTGTTTTGGTGATGGCTTTGTGCCGGGAGGCGCTTCACAAATCACAAGCCCGCTATTAAACATCTCTTGATACAGATCTTCATTCTCAGATGGATAAATGACATCAATACCACACCCAGACACACCGATTGTCCCTGTGGCTGATGAGCCGATATGTGCCGCTCTATCAATACCGCGCGCTAGGCCAGATACAATAACATAACCAGCCTCGCCAATCGCCTGTGACCAATGATGGGCAAGCTGTTTGGCATTAATGGATGCATTTCTTGCACCAACCACGGCCACCATATCTTTTTGTAATAAGGATAAATGCCCTTTGGCATATAATATCACAGGGGAGTCATCAAACAGCGCCAAGCGGTTTGGATAATCCTCTGCCCCTTTGACTAACAAGCAGGCACCTTGCGCTTCAGCCTTTTCGATGAGTTTTAACGCCGCATTCTTACTTGTTATTTTTAAGTCCCTGCCTTGGCGTCTTGCCAGCTCAGGTGCTTGCGTAATCGCTTCTGTTGGCCCGCCATAGCGTGCAATCAGCAACCCATAGGTGATAGGGCCTATTTTCGGCGTCATAATCAGACGCAATGCATTTAATTTATAGCTTTCTTTCATAAAGGCACTAAAACGCCAATGCCTTAATATTTTATGAAAAAGATAAAAATTAATTTAAGATGATTTTGAAAAGCTAATCTTGCTCTCAGTGCCATTTAATAGCCGCGCAATATTCTCACGATGACGCCAGAAGCTCAATGCAGCGATCATCACAACAATCACCCAAGCCTCATAATAAAGAGCCGAGACAACACCAGCGGCGACAAAGCCTGTCAGGGCTGACAGAGAGCTGATACGGAATATGGCACTCATAACCAGCCATGTGATGGCCATCGCCAACCCAGCGGGCCAATAAAGCACAGCAATCGTCGCAATCGCTGTCGCAACACCTTTGCCACCCTTAAAGCCGAGCCAGACAGGATAACAGTGACCAATCACAGCCATCAGCCCGACCAGCGGCGCTTGTGCCTCATATCCCAATGCCACACATAACCACACAAGCGCACCGCCTTTACCAGCATCACCAATCAATGTGGCAAATGCCGCAAGCTTATTGCCTGTGCGCAAGACATTGGTCGCCCCAATATTACCAGAACCGATTTTGCGAATATCACCCAGACCAGCCATATAACAAATCACCAGCCCAAAAGGCACAGCGCCAGCTAAATAGCCAAACAAAGGCAGAAGGAAGTCAGTCACACTCATAACACCGCTCTATCGGTTATCACAAACAAACGCGCCATTCACAAAGCTCATGATGATTTTACCCTGCGATGGTTGGTTATGAAATGGCGAGATACGAGAGCGCGAGATAAATTTGGATTGATTTATCACATGTGCGCTTGTCGCATTGAAACAGATCACATCAGCAGGCGTGCCTGTCTCCAGCGAGCCACCAGACAGACCCAAGATACGAGCCGGCGCACGGCTAGCCGCTGTAATGGCCTGCATCATTGACAGGCTGTTATTCGCAACCATAGTCATCAAATTTGGAAATAATGTCTCAATACCAGACGCGCCGGGGCTTGCATGCCCAAACGGTTGTGCTTTTTCATCGCGGTTAACAGGCGCATGGTCAGAGGCAATCGCATCAATCGTCCCATCCGCAAGGCCTTGCAAGACAGCCAACCTGTCACCTTCGCTTCGTAATGGCGGGTTCAAGCGAAAGGCTGTATCAAAATTGCTGACAGCATGCTCATTTAACAGCGCATAAGGCGGCGCAGTATCACATGTGACCTGCAAGCCGTTTGCTTTGGCACGCCTAACCGCATCAATCGCACCTGCCGTTGAAATATGGGCAATATGGTAACGTGCCTTTGTTAAGCGTACTAACTCAATATCGCGCTGAACCATAATCACTTCAGCCGCCGCCGGTATCCCCAACAGCCCCAAACGTGTGGCTGTCTCACCTTCATTCATCTGCCCACCTTCAGATAGCTGATAATCCTCGCAATGATGGATAACAGGCTTATCAAACATGGTGGCATAGGTCATCACGCGGCGCATAATCAGGCTATCTTGGATGGCATGTGCGCCGCTTGCAAAACCAACAGCGCCTGCCTTTGCCATCAGGCCTAGCTCTGCCATCTGATGGCCTTGCTGGTCTTTGGTAAGCGCGCCATATGGATATAAACGAGGGCCCCCAATTTGTGAGGCGCGCAAAGATAATGAATCTATCACAGCACGGTTATCAATCACAGGCGCAGTATCAGGCAAGCTCACAACAGATGTAATGCCGCTATGCGCAGCTGCTTTTAGCAAACTATCTAAGGTTTCAAGATGTTCTGCGCCCGGATCAGCTGACTGAACGCGCATATCTATCAGGCCAGGTGCCACATACTGCCCCTGACAATCTATGACCTCATCAAAACCACTCTCATCTTTTGGGCTTCCAAGCGATGAGTGGCTAATACTGCCATTTGTCATGCCAATATGGCCAATATCGTCAAACCCTTGCACAGGGCAGATCAGATGTGCATTTTTTAGCAATCGTTTCATGATACGCCTCCCGATGCCTGATTTGACATGGCAAGTGCTTCTAGGCAGGCCATTCTCGTGGCAACACCCATTTCAACCTGCTTTTGAATTAACGAGCGCTCATGGTCATCTGCAATCTCAGAATCAATCTCCACCCCTCTATTCATGGGGCCGGGATGCATAATCATTGCCTTTGGCGCGGCGGCTTCTAATTTTTCAGCATCAAGACCGAATAAATTGAAATATTCATGTTGGCTTGGCGTTTCTCTGCCTTCCATGCGTTCAGTCTGAAGGCGAAGCATCATTACAATATCGCAATCACGGATGCCTTCGGTCATATCATGATAGATTGAGACGCCCATATCCCCAATTGCAGGCGGCAATAGGGTAGAGGGGCTAACAAACCGCACCTCAGCGCCAAGCCCGCCAAGCAGATATAAGTTAGAGCGCGCGACACGGCTATTGGCGATATCACCGCAAATCGCAACACGAAGCCCTTCAATACGGCCAAAGCGTCTTTTGATAGTCAGCGCATCCAGAAGCGCTTGTGTGGGATGCTCATGCCTGCCATCACCAGCATTGATAATCGCGGCATCAACATGCTGAGATAACAGCTGTGGTGCGCCAGAGGCATGATGACGGACAACCAAAATATCAGGATGCATCGCATTTAAGGTAGTGGCTGTATCAACTAGCGTCTCACCCTTTTTCACAGATGAGCCAGCAACAGAGATATTGAGAACAGACGCACCAAGCTTTTTCGCGGCTAATTCAAAAGAAACTCTTGTTCTTGTTGAATTTTCAAAAAACAAATTAACAATCGTCTGACCTTTAAGGGTTTGCGGCACATCTTCTTGCAAATGATCTGCAAAATAGCTCGCTCTATCAAGCAATTGGTGCATTGTCATCTGAGACATGCCCTCAATGCCGAGTAAATGTTTTGACGGAAGGATTACAGCAGGCGGTATATGTGTTTTAGTCATGGCCTTTTATCTACCTGATACGGCGCAATATTGCAAAATCAAAACATCTCAAAATGAAAACAAGCTCTCTTAAGACTCGTCTTGTTCATGAAAGCCAAATGCTATGCGGTCAAATGCTGATTGTAAAATCCAGCTAGCGGCAAGCGCATCTCGTTTCTCATGGCGTGTTTTACGTGTCAGATCTGCTTGTATCATCGTGCGCTCAACGGCCGCTGTTGATAATCTCTCATCATGTAAAATCACTGGCACATCACGCAATTTCATCAAGGCATAACAAAAATCTCTTGTGGAATCGCAACGTGGACCTGTGGTGCCATCCATATTTAATGGCCATCCCACAATCAGCCCCCCAACAGATAAATCATCCATTTCTGCAAATAAATCTGCCATATCACTGGCAAATTTACGGCGCCATAAGATACGATGCGGCGAGGCAATAGAATGGCTTGGATCCCCAATCGCGATACCGATTGTTTTTTTCCCTACATCAAGCCCCATGTATTTTTGGCCTTTTTGTAGTAGGTTTTGCGCATCTGAAAGGTTGCGAATTGGCATGGTCAGTGGTATTTCGCTAGTCAGTGAATGATTATGAATTAGTCATTAGTATCTTAAGGAGTTACATACACCATGTCAGATGACAAGGCTATAGTCGACAAAGCCACGGTGGAGAAAATTGCGCGCCTTGCCCGCATACGTCTTGCCGATGAGCGCAAAGAGCCCATTGCACAGGATCTAAACCGTATCCTGAATTGGATCGAAGAATTAAGCGAAGTGGACACAGATGGTGTCGCACCTCTTGCCTCTGTAACAGGGCATTCTCTGCCATTGCGCCGTGATGAAATCTCTGATGGTGATGCTGCAGATAAAGTTCTGTCTAATGCACCAGAAGAAGCAAGTGGCTTTTTCGTTGTGCCAAAGGTGGTTGAATAATGACTAATTTACTTGATTTAACAGCTGTCCAAGCACGAGCTGGCCTTGATAAGGGTGATTTCACCTCTGTTGAGCTGACCACGGCCTATCTTGATGCCGCCGCGCAAACAAAAGATCTCAATAATTATGTGGCTATGGCTGAAGACCAAGCAATGGATATGGCAAAGCAAGCTGATAGCGCCATTGCAGCAGGTAGTGCTGGCACACTTGCTGGCTTGCCCATTGGTGTCAAAGACTTATTCGCAACAAAGGGCGTATCAACAACAGCCTGTTCAGCGATTTTGAAAGATTTCGTGCCACCTTATGAATCAACTGTCACCACCAACCTATGGGCAGATGGTGCGGTGATGCTTGGCAAATTAAATTGTGATGAATTCGCAATGGGCTCAGCGAACGAGACATCAGTCTTTGGCCCAGCAGTAAACCCTTACAGTGCCATTGGCGGTGCTGATTTGGCCGCTGGTGGCTCATCAGGCGGCTCTGCTTCATCTGTTGCCGCGCGCTCATCACTCATGGCAACTGGCACAGATACAGGCGGCTCAATTCGCCAGCCTGCCGCATTCTGTGGTGTGGTGGGTATGAAGCCAACCTATGGCCGTTGTTCACGTTGGGGGATTGTGGCATTTGCATCATCACTTGACCAAGCAGGTCCTTTCACTCGTGATGTGGCTGATTCTGCTTTGATGTTCCAATCAATGGCAGGGCA
>WTHW01000207.1 GCA_011526395.1 Alphaproteobacteria bacterium | reverse complement strand
CGGGCCATGTAGTAGTTGCAAATGACAACACTGCTCCGGTTGCTGTTGCTGCTTAAGCGGTAACAAATACCATTTTAAAGCCCTATCCGCTTGAGCTCGGATAGGCGGGGTTCGAGAGGCACCTGGCAACAGAAGCGTCTCACTTTATCGATGGGTTACATACAGAAGACAACAGATAGGTAGAAGTGATATGTCCGACCATAATGATCATGTTTCTGGCATAAATTATGAATTGCTTGTCGATGATTCTATGCGCAATGTGCTTCGCGGTGCGCTATCCATCGCTGAACATGTCGGCTTGCCGGGTGATTCACATTTTTTCATCACATT
Source organism: Alphaproteobacteria bacterium (assembly GCA_011526395.1). Lineage (GTDB taxonomy): Bacteria > Pseudomonadota > Alphaproteobacteria > Puniceispirillales > Puniceispirillaceae > UBA685. Next base: position 5,321 of record WTHW01000207.1, on the reverse strand, counting down.
TAGAACAGACGCCAAAGGTGTTTGCATAAACCAGAATTTGGTCAAAGAAGATGAAAATGATCTAACGATTGTCATTCAACACCAATATTGGGACTTGAAAGTGGAAGAGGACAGCTTTTCAGTGACCTTGTCCTTTTCAGGCAAACCTGAAACCCTTGTTATTCCCTTTACGGCTGTTACACAATTCTCTGACCCATCAGTTGGCTTCGGCTTGCAATTTGGCATTCTAGAAGAGATTGATGAGGATGCTATCCAGCAGGCTGAAACAAAGTTAGAGGCTGTCTCAGAGCCATCAGGAGATGGTGATGATAGCGCGGAAATCGTATCGCTAGATAGCTTTAGAAACCGCCCAAAGTCTGACTAGCACCATCATCATATTTTAATCATTATAACGGATGAGTTTCATGTCATCATTTCGCTATTCTCCTTTATTGCCAGTTGAAAAAGACACTACAGATTATGAGTTAGTGACAACAGAACATGTCTCAACTTATGAGATGGATGGTAAGACTTTTATCAAAGTGGCACCGGAAGGATTACAGCTATTAGCAGAGCGTGCCTTTAAGGATATTTCCCATTTATTACGCCCTGCCCACCTTGCGCAATTGCGCGCTATCTTAGACGATCCAGAAGCCACAAAAAATGACCGATTTGTTGCGTTGGAAATGCTGAAAAATGCTGTTGTTGCTTCAGATGGTGTATTGCCAATGTGTCAAGATACTGGAACAGCACTAATTTCTGCGACAAGAGGCGGTCATGTGCTAACTGATGGAGATGATGCCAAACATTTATCGCAAGGTGTTTACAACACCTATCAGTCAGCAAATTTGCGTTATTCGCAACTGGCACCGCTGACAATGTTTGATGAGCAAAACACAAAAAACAACCTGCCTGCGCAAATTGATATCTATGCCGGCAAAGGGGCAGAATATAACTTAACCTTTATTCAAAAAGGTGGTGGGTCTGCCAATAAATCCTTTTTATATCAAAAGACAAAGGCTGTTCTGAATGAAGATAGCATGATGGCATTTGTCAAAGATGCCATCATCAATCTAGGTACAGCCGCCTGTCCGCCCTATCATCTTGCCATTGTCATTGGTGGCACCTCAGCTGAATATACGATGAAGACTGTGAAGATGGCCTCTATCAAGGCGCTTGATAATCTGCCGACATCAGGAGATGAGACAGGTCATGGCTGGCGTGATGTTGAGTGGGAACAACGCATCTTGCAATTAACAAGAGAGTTGGGTATTGGCGCACAATTTGGCGGTAAATATTTCTGTCATGATGTGCGTGTTATCCGCCTGCCACGTCATGGTGCGTCTTGCCCGATTGGGATTGGGGTGTCTTGCTCTGCTGACAGGCAGGCAAAGGCCAAGATCACCAAAGATGGCATTTTCATTGAAGCATTGGAAAAAGACCCTGCCCGTTTCTTGCCAGATGTGGCTGATGATGAGGCACAAGATGATGTTGTTAAAATCGATTTAACAAAGCCAATGGCTGAAATTTTGGAAACATTAAGCGCCTATCCAGTCAAGACGCGGGTCTCATTAAGCGGCCCGTTAATTGTGGCGCGCGATATTGCACATGCCAAGTTAAAGGAACGGTTGGCTGAAACTGGCTCGCTTCCTGATTATATAAAAGATCACCCTGTCTATTATGCTGGACCTGCAAAGACACCAACAGGGATGCCGTCCGGTTCCTTTGGCCCTACGACAGCTGGGCGTATGGATTCTTATGTTGATGAGTTCCAAGCCGCAGGTGGCTCAATGGTTATGTTGGCAAAAGGGAATCGTTCTGCGTCTGTACGCAATGCATGCGCCAAATATGGTGGTTTTTATCTTGGCTCTATCGGCGGGGTCGCGGCAAAGCTTGCTCTTGATGCGATTAAAAAGGTCGAGGTGCTAGAATATCCAGAATTGGGCATGGAAGCTGTCTGGAAAATCCAAGTGGAAGACTTCCCTGCTTTCATCGTCATGGATGATAAGGGTAATGACTTCTTTAAACTCGATTAACGGCTATTTGTTACCGTTTGTGGTAACTGGTCTGGCGTCTTACCGCCATAAGCCCAGTCAAGAAGCTCTATCGTGTGCATAATCGGCGCCTCAACGTCAGCAAGTTGATTGATACAGCCAAGATTACCAGCAACAATCACATCTGCTGATAGGTTGTTGAGGTGATTTATCTTTCGCTCTTGCAATTGTTGCGCCATCTCTGGTTGCAACACATTATAGACACCTGCCGACCCACAACAAAGATGAGATTCTTTCGCTGTCACTACATCGAAACCTGCATTTTGCAGTAAGGCTTTAGGGGCTGAGGTGATTTTCTGTCCATGTTGAAGGGAACAAGCGGCATGATAGCCAATCGTCACCTGCTTTTTTGATAGAGGTGTTAGCAAATTGGCATCATATAGAAATTCGGTCACATCTTTTGCTAGGGCAGAAATCTCTTGGGCAAGGTCGGCATAGGCAGGGTCATCTTTTAGAAGATTTACATAATCTTTGATGGTCGTACCACAGCCTGATGTATTCACGATAATCGCATCAAGACCGTCTTTATGAAGCTCTTCTGCCCAACTGCTGATAGCAGAGCGCATGGCGGCTTTTGCCCCCTTTTCATCATTAATATGATGAGACAGCGCGCCACAACAATAGGCTTTTTGCTTCACCACAACCTCAACACCAAAGCGATTTAATAGCGCGATAGTCGCAGCGTTGATATCAGGGTTTATTGCTCTTTGTGCGCACCCTGCCAAAAGCGCCACACGCTTTGCAGGGTAATCATTTGGACGATAGCGCTCATCCGTTGCGCCGACTTTATCAAGCGGACGCAATCTTTTTGGCGCAAGAGATATCATTGCGCGCAAGCGGCCTGAAAATAGCCCAGCTAGCGGACGTGCAGCCCATGCAAAAAAGAGCGCTTTATGAAACAAAGAAGCACGTGGCAGTAATGTGCCAAGTAATTTGCGAAGTGTGGCATCAAGCCAATCGCGTTTGCCATGCTCTGATATATGGTGGCGACCAATATCAACTAGATGCATGTAATCAACGCCAGATGGGCAGGTGGTTGTGCAAGACAAACAGGTCAAACATCTATCAAGATGATAAGAGGTTTCCTGTGATGGGACTTCGCTGTCATTTTCAAGCATATCGCGTATCATCCAAATACGGCCACGCGGGCTATCTCGCTCGTCACCTGTCAGGACGAAAGTGGGACAAGTTGCCGTGCAGAACCCACAATGGACACATTTGCGCAATATAGAGTCAGCCTCTGCAATGTGAGGTTTTGCTAGTTGTTCAGCTGTAAAATGCGTTTGCATAAGACCATAACCTCTTATAAACGGCCGGGATTCAACAAATGGAAAGGATCAAAAGATTCTTGCACTCGTTTGTTTAGATTCGCTAGGGCTGGTGCCAGCGGCTCAAACACTGAAATTGTTTGGCGCAATTCATCCGACCTGCGCATTAAAGTCGCATGGCCGCCGCCAATAGTCGCGATGATATTACGCAGAATGCTATGTGCATTCTCATCATCGCACGACACCCAAATCATGCCCCCTGCCCAATCAGCAAAATAAGTGGCCTGCATCTTCTCATCGATGGCATGGCAGACGTGCGTACTGTCAGATGGCGCAACAGATAGGCGCCAAATTTGGCTATCACCTGAAAGGATAGGAGATACATTTTTGATATCGCGCCATATTTCAACTGATTGCGCTTCATCTAATATATCGGCATGACCATAAACTGATAGCGCCTTTATTAAGTGAGACACGCGGTCGGCAACAGATACCCCAACCCCTTCCACGCGGATAAGAGCGATTGAAGCGGTTTGAGATAATTTGTGAGCAGATTTCGGCAGGATAGCCGCACTTGACGCTTCATAGGCGGTTTGCATGGCAGCCCTTGCCGCTTGACAAACTTTATCGAAATCTGTGTTCGCGATAACAACCGTTTGCACTGTCTCAGGTGCGGGCAAGGTTTTTATCGTTATCTCATCAAGCACAGCCATTGTGCCGAACGAGCCACATAATAGCTTTGATAAATCATATCCTGTGACGTTCTTGACCACTTTTGAGCCTGAACGAAAGGCTGTGCCTCTGCCTGACACAGCTTCAAAGCCAAGAAGGAAATCACGCGCGGCACCTGCTGAAAGCCGTCTTGGACCAGACAGATTTGCCATCAAGGCACCACCAATCGTGCCTGTTGAAGTTGTTTGATATAAACCGTCCAGATGAGGTGGCTCAAACGCCAGCATTTGTCCGTGTTTGGCAAGCAGCCCCTCAATCTCTGAAAGAGGCGTTGCGGCATGTGCGGTTATTATGAGTTCTTCAGGCTCATAATCCATAACACCTGATAAAGCTGATATATCAAGCGTCTTTTCAGCTGTGCTGATATTGCCAAGCTTTTGTTTCGTGCCAGCTGCGGTGACATTCACAGGTGTTTTATCACCCACGATATCAGCCATAAGCTGCGTTAATTCATCAAAATTCTTAGGGGCAAATTGTGTCATATCGCAAACCCACTCTAGAAACGTGGAATATCAGGATGCGGCACTTTGCCTTTATGAACATGCATGCGTCCCAATTCGGCACAACGGTGCAATACAGGGAATACCTTACCCGGATTTAACAAATGTGCAGGGTCAAAGGCGCATTTGACACGCTGTTGCTGTTTTAGATCTTCTTCTGTGAACATCTCGCCCATCAAGTCACGCTTTTCAACGCCAACCCCATGTTCACCAGTCAGAACGCCGCCTAGCGCAACACAATTTCGTAAAATGTCATTGCCAAATTCCTCTGCTAGCTCTAGCTCGCCTGGCGTGTTGGCATCAAATAAGATAAGCGGGTGCAAATTGCCATCTCCTGCATGGAAGACATTCGCAACGCGCAGGCCATATTTTTGGCTCATCACTGACATTCTGGTTAGCATTTCAGGCAGAGCTTTACGCGGGATTGTGCCATCCATACATAGATAATCTGGTGATATACGACCCACTGCTGGGAAGGCTGATTTACGTCCAGCCCAGAATTGATTGCGCTCTTCTTCACTTTGGCTAATGCGGATTGAAGTTGAGCCTGATGATTTCATAATATCACTAACGCGCTCCAGCAAGAAATCGACTTCAACTTGCGGGCCATCAAGCTCAACAATCAATAGAGCAGCTGCATCACGCGGATAACCAACATTCACAAAATCTTCAGCTGCGTTAATGGCTGGGGCATCCATCATTTCCATACCAGCGGGTATGATGCCAGCAGAGATAACATTACTGACAGCTTGACCTGCCTCTTGGGCAGAAGCAAAGCCAACTAGCAT
>WTHW01000044.1 GCA_011526395.1 Alphaproteobacteria bacterium | reverse complement strand
CAATAACTGAAATAAGGCAAAAACAGGATGATTGTGTAAAACTTTTAGTTGTATTGCCTAAAATTGAAGATTTAGGAAGCTGAAATAAAACCCAATAAAAACAATGGCAATCGGTCTTTTGAGCGTCGTTTTCCTCAGAATGAGCGCTGTCAAAACACAGCTTACAAGCATAAAGCAAATGATTGTAGCTGATGAAAAATCCGTTCCCCTTGGCAAAGGCGTTATGATGCCTGTAAGGCCTAGAATGATACCAAGATTAAAAATATTCGACCCGATGATATTGCCAATTGCCACATCACTACGTCTTTGCATCACACTTGCGACGACTGCCACAATTTCTGGCAATGAGGTACCGATAGCGATAATAGACAGCCCGATTACAGCCTCACTTAACCCTGCTTGACTAGCTAGCATCACGCCACCTTCAACCACCAAATCAGCACCAATGATAAGGAGTGATATAGCTGCCAATAACATAGTCACAGATAAAATCATCGAATCAGATGGCGTATCATCTGCCATCTCTTGGGTAGTGCTCGCGCGTGATATGAGGTGCCAAATATAAAGACAACTTGCTGCTAACAATATAAAAGCGCTCATCCAGCTAATGCCATCGAATAGCAACAGACAAAGGCCTGTGAATAAAGAAAAACCAAGCATGATGATAGCATTGCGGGACGCCATAGGCGCATCTAGATGAAAATTTGCAAACAGCACTGATAGCCCGATAACCAATATCATATTCGCCATATTTGAGCCTATGACATTACCGATTGCAATTTCAGTTGAGCCTCCTAATGCGGCTTGCAAGGAGACAAGCAATTCAGGAGCAGATGTACCGCCAGCTATCACAATGATTGAGATAACAATGGGACTGATAGAAAGCGCCCTGCCAAGTGAGATGGTTGCTGGCACAACATAGTTGCCGCCAACTGCGAGTAGGGCGAGACCAACTAGCAAAAGCACAGGCGCGTTTAAGCTGTCCATCGGCGATAGCCAGATAAGCATTTCAGAAATAAATGACACAAGGATGCCTATTATATGATAAAAGCGGAAGGTAATATCTGGTATGTAATGCCGAATATCTTCTTTGCAAGTGCCACTTCAGCACTAAGTGTCTTTTTGAGAGTTATCCCTCACTTTTAACGCACCCACCGATGGGGAAATAATATGCATCTAACAGATAAAACAAAGGATAGCATCGCTTGGCTTTTTGTTTTGATATGTCCTGCTTTTTTTGCATCAAACATGTTAATTGCAAGGGGCATGTCAGGCATCTTCCCGCCGATCGCAATGGCGTTTTCTAGATGGTTTCTCGTGGGTTTAGTTGTCTTCTTAGCGCTGGCAATCCTGCGCTCTATTTCGTTTGAAGCATTGCGTAAAGAATGGCGACAGATCTTGTTCCTCGCATCTCTTGGCATGGGGTTATGTGGCGGTCCTGTCTATATGGCAGGCGAGTTAACAACAGCCACAAATATCGGCCTTATCTATAGTGCGGCGCCATTATTAATAGCATTATTTGCCTATTTTGCATTTAACGAGCGCCTCAATAAATTGCAATTAACAGGCATGATTATGGGATTGCTGGGCGTCATTGCAATTATCATAAAGGCAGATATTAGCCTGCTGACGAATTTGGTATTTAATCGTGGTGACCTTTTAATTGTGCTAGCGACCACTAGCTTTGCTATCTATTCGCTAGGTTTAAAATACATCAAAACGAGTCTGACACAAATACAACGCTTTGGCGCCATGTCACTTGGTGGTGCGATATGCCATGCGCCCTTTGTGATGGCAGAGATTGCCCAACGTGGTCCTTGGCCTGATATCACATGGGTTATTATCGGCGCTCTAACAGTGCTTGTCTTCAGCGCCTCACTAGGAGCCTATTTGTCATATGGTTATATCGTAAGCCGCCTCGGGGCAACAATCGCTGGTAGCACTTTGTATTTGTCTCCAGTATATGCGGCGGCGCTTGCTGTTATTTTGTTGGGTGAGCAAATTTTTCACTATCACATTATTGGCGGTGCCATGATTTTGCCAGGCTTGTGGCTTGTCTCAATGCGCACCAAAAGCTAGCGCCGTGACGGTTTGCGTCCTGTTGGCGGCTGAACAGGAGAGTCTATCTCTGCTGAGCGTCTTGCAGGCTTAACAGCTGGCATTCCGGGCGCATCTAGACCAAGCTCTTTTGCTTCAAGACGTCTTAACTCATCACGAAGGCGCGCCGCTTCTTCAAATTCCAAATTGGCCGCCGCATCACGCATTTGTTGTTCCATCTCTGCAATGATGGTCTTCAAGTCTTTACCCTGCAGGTTGCCGCCTTTAACACCAGTGCGGACATTGACATGGTCAGCCCGCTCATAAACTGAATCAAGAATATCAGCGATATCCTTTTTCACAGATTCTGGCGTAATGCCATTCGCTTCATTCCATGCTTGTTGTTTCTCGCGGCGCCTTTTTGTCTCATCCAATGCGTAATTTAACGAATCTGTCATTTTATCAGCATATAAAATCACACGCCCGTCAACATTACGCGCAGCGCGTCCAATCGTCTGAATAAGAGACGTTTTGGAGCGCAAGTATCCTTCCTTGTCAGCATCCAATATCCCAACAAGCGCACATTCTGGTATATCAATCCCCTCACGTAGCAGGTTGATTCCAATCAGCACATCAAAAACACCAAGACGCAAATCACGCAAAATCTCAATCCGCTCAAGCGTATCAACATCTGAATGCACATAGCGCACTTTGATACCTGCCTCATGCATATATTCGGTTAAGGCTTCAGCCATTTTCTTAGTCAAAGTAGTGATAAGAACGCGCGAACCATCAAGCGCCGCTTGGCGAGATTCTGCGATGATATCGTCCACCTGTGTGGCAGTGGGGCGAATGATACAAACTGGATCTATTAGTCCCGTGGGGCGCACAATCTGCTCAACAAAGCTACCTTGTGTTTGTTCAAGCTCCCATGTGCCTGGCGTTGCGGATACAAATATAGTCTGCGGGCGGAACTGCTCCCACTCTTCGAATTTCAGCGGCCGATTATCAAGGCAAGATGGCAAGCGGAAGCCATAATTAGACAAGGTTGTTTTGCGCGCAAAGTCACCTTTATACATAGCCCCAATTTGCGGCACGGTTACGTGGCTTTCATCAATGATCAATAAAGCGTTTTCTGGCAGATATTCGAATAAAGTGGGCGGCGGCTCGCCTTGTTGTCTGCCTGATAGATAGCGTGAATAATTCTCAATACCATTACAGCTACCTGTGGCTTCAATCATTTCCAAATCAAATTTTGTGCGTTGCTCAAGGCGTTGTGCTTCAAGCAATTTACCAGCGTCATGAAAATCGTTAAGGGTCGTTTTTAGCTCTTCACCAATGAGTTTTACAGCCTGCTGTAACGTAGGCCTTGGTGTCACATAGTGCGAGTTGGCAAAGATAGTGATGCTCTCTAATGTAGCTGTTTTCTCGCCAGTAAGAGGATCAAACTCATAAATGGTTTCCACTTCATCGCCAAATAATGAAATACGCCATGCTCTATCTTCAAAGTGCGCAGGGAACAGCTCAATATTGTCACCTCGTACACGGAACGTGCCCCTGACAAAATTGATATCATTGCGGCGATATTGCAATTCAGTTAGGCGGCGCAGAAAAGTCTGTCTTTCAATCTCTTCTTCTACTTTGACCTTAAATGTCATGGTTGAGTATGTCTCAACCGAGCCGATGCCATAAATACACGACACAGACGCAACGATGATAACATCATCTCGCTCTAGCAAGGCTCTTGTCGCAGAGTGGCGCATGCGATCAATTTGCTCGTTTATAGATGATTCTTTTTCAATATAGGTATCAGAGCGAGGCACATAGGCTTCTGGCTGATAATAATCATAGTAAGATACAAAATATTCGACCGCATTATTGGGAAATAAGGATTTCATTTCGCCATATAGCTGGGCAGCGAGTGTCTTATTTGGCGCAAGAATCAGGGTAGGGCGCTTTGATTCCTTGATAACATGTGCGATTGTGAAGGTTTTGCCGGAACCCGTAACACCAAGTAAGACTTGATCACGCTCGTCATTACCAACGCCATCAAGCAATTCAGAAATGGCAGCAGGTTGATCGCCATTTGGCTTGAACTTTGTTTGCAAATCATAGTCAGCAGCTTGTGCTGTGCGATTGGCAAGCGATTTATCAGGGTTTTCTTGAGCGGCATCATCCATCATGCTTGGTAACTTAGTGCTATTCATCTCATTTGACCATATTGCAATGAAGAATTGTTGTTTTTGTTGGACAGAGCACCCTATCAGGCGTATTTTCCCCTTCACGGATCGCAGGATTTAGTGCAAGGAGTGCAGCATGCTAGCTGACAGATTATCGCGTATCAAACCATCACCAACCATTGCTGTTTCAACAAAAGCAGCTGAATTAAAAGCCGCTGGCCACGATGTCATTGGACTTGGTGCAGGTGAGCCTGACTTTGATACACCAGATCATATTAAAGAAGCAGCCCGGATTGCTATGGCAAATGGCAAGACGAAATACACAGCAGTTGACGGTATTCCTGAATTAAAGCAAGCGATTGTTGATAAATTCGCACGCGAAAATAACATCAAAACCACAACTGCCGAGGTCACAGTTGGCACAGGTGGCAAGCAGATTTTATATAACGCGCTTATGGCGACTGTTAATCCTGGTGATGAAGTGATTATCCCAGCGCCTTATTGGGTGTCATACCCTGATATGGTTCTGCTAGCTGAAGGCGTGCCAGTGCCCGTAACCTGCCCACAAGAAACAAGCTTTAAATTAACACCAGAGGCACTTGATAAGGCAATCACGCCAAAGACAAAATGGCTTATTCTCAACAGCCCTTCAAATCCAACCGGTGCTGGATACACAGCCGCAGAACTGGCTGGTCTTGCAGATGTCTTGCGTCGTCATGAACATGTGATGGTTATGTGCGATGATATGTATGAGCATCTTGTGTATGATGACTTCACATTTGCCACTTTGGTTGAGGTGGCACCAGACCTGCAGCCACGCACATTGACAACAAATGGTGTCTCAAAAGCTTATTGCATGACTGGTTGGCGTATTGGTTATGCATGTGGCCCGCAACCTTTGATAAAGGCGATGGCAAAAATTCAGTCACAATCTACATCAAACCCAAATTCAATTGCGCAATATGCAGCTGTTGCAGCGTTGAATGGCCCGCTTGATTTCATGGCTGCAAATGCGGTTCATTTCGCAGAGCGTCGTAATCTTGTCGTTGACGCATTGAACGAGATTGATGGTCTTGATTGCGCGCGCCCTGATGGTGCTTTTTACGTCTATCCTTCATGTGCTGGTGTTATTGGTGCAACACGCCCAGATGGTAAAGTGATTGAAAATGATGGTGATTATGTCACATGGCTTCTAGAAGAAGGCGGTGTTGCCGCTGTGCAAGGTGCTGCTTTTGGTCTTGAACCACATTTCCGCATTTCATACGCGACATCAACCGAAGCATTGAAAGATGCGATGGTGCGTATCAAGAAAGCTACAGATATGCTTGTAAAAAAATCTTAAGCATTAGATTGATTTAAAAAAAGGGCTGTTAGCGATGATGCTAACAGCCCTTTTTAATTCTGGCGTGAAATGGTGGGCCCGGCAGGACTCGAACCTGCAACAACACGGTTATGAGCCGTGGG